>CAITDW010000201.1 GCA_903891235.1 uncultured Candidatus Saccharibacteria bacterium | reverse complement strand
TTAATAAGCAAAACCACTTAGGGGAGACACCACTACATCTTGCGATTAAAAATAAGAATATAGAAGAAGAACAACAGGCGCAGCTTTTGTCCATTCTTTTAAGCCAAAAACCCGATATTTATATTAAAGATTCTGCTCAATTTTCTTCTTACGACCTCGTCCAAGAGAATGGTCTGATACTGGCTCAGTTTTTTGAGTATGAGGCAATCGGTCGTGTAGAAGACGGATTTTTAGATCAGTAGTTTATAGGAACATACACTATGTTTGAATATTGGGTAAATGCAGAAGTAGGCGTATTAGAGCTGGATTTACCCCAAAATCCTGATGATATATTAATCCATAATGATCCCTATAATCCCTGTGAGTTAATTTACTTAATATTGAAACCGGCAAAAAAAGATTTACTGTATTGGAAGAGTAAAACTACTTTGTCCGGTCCTAAGGCAAGTCTGATTTTACTGATAAATAGTGATGTAGAAATTTATAATAGTGATTTTTCTACCTTTGATAAGGTTTTAGTCAGTGATAATAAATACCATAGGGACGGTAAGAATTTTTTAGTCGTAGAGAAAGATAGTTATAAAGGTAATATTGTTACTTTTAAAAGCTGCCAAGCTAATAGTGCCTATTTTTTATGTAAAGCCTTAAACTGGTTTCAAGGACAAATTAAAAATGATTTATATGTAGAATTGCATGGGCAAGACACTTCCCTAGATTTGCAAGGAGTGCCGGGTAAAAAGTTAACGATCGGTAATATGTTATTATCTGAAACTATAAAACCGGATAATATAAATCTAAAACATTTATCAGTAAAAAATAACCTTATTTGCTACGCTAATAATTCCTTGTCGGTAGATAACGTATCTAGCGGAGAAGGTAATACATTATTTCAAGCCGACGTGATAGAGAGATTGAGCGACTTTAGCGGCGCGGGTCGTGAGCTTATTATTAAGGCTACTATGGCTACTCTAAGCAATTTTATTATGCCGATCGGTAAAATATATATAGATGTAAATAGTTTTTTAGATTTTAAAGCCGATGGCAAAGGTGCGTTTCAAGGGGTAGATCTATATATTGATGTTACTAAAAATATAGATGAGAAAGCTATTAAACTCCCTTATAAACCTGCAAGATTTGATAAAATATTTATCAAAGGGGCGAATATCCTACAAATACCGGGTTCTTTAGTAGCGGAATCGATAGAATTAACCGATTGCTTAAAAGTTAGGTTTGGTAATAGTAGTATCGGACATTTAAAATACGATGTTAGTTTACCCAAATACGGTAGTTTAAATTTTGATGCTTCAAGTAATGGGATAGCCACAATCGGGAGCTTATGGTCTATAGGCTATAATCAGATTGATTTCTATGGATCTGCAGAAGTTTTTGATTTTGATAGTGCAGGTCGGTGTAATGTTAGTATTTATAGTAATTTTAAATGTGAGATCTTAAAACTTAATTTAGATATTGATCCGCAAACAATGCCTTTAGTATCAAATGTCGACGGTTTCTGGGGATTATCTGTTTATAATGACGGAAATAAAGAAGTTAAAATCAATACGATATTAGCCAAAAGCAATAACTTTAAAATCAAAGGAGCTGTTACTTTCGGCAAGGTAATATGTCAGCCGATAGACAAGTATTATAATCTACTAGAAGTAGATGCTAATCATATCGGGAGAACTAGTATAGGTAGTTTTTTTGCCGGTTTTGATCATGAAATAGTAATAGATAAAAACACCGGTAGAATTAGCTTAGTGCAATCAATGAGCAGGGCACTAGAAGGAAGTCAGATAATAGCCGGTTTGAATTGTAAATTAAATGATTACCTAATTATTAGGGCAGGTAGCGGCTTGAGTTTTCAAGGCGGTATAGAAGTAATAGACGGTGATATTGATTTATTTACCTTATTTGGTCGACTCTCGGCTAGAGGATCGTTAACGGCCAAAAATAAAATTCAATTAGTTGCTCTAGAAGGAGAGATTGATCTTACTGCCGAATTAAATGCAAAAAGTATCGTTACTTATGCTAAAACAGGTCAATATGTTAATGATTCTATTATCAACGCCGATCTGTTTTTAGCGGAAGTCGTAGGCAATTACGTTCAACTTAATTCCGAGATGAGCGCAAATAAAATAAAAATAGTAAGCCGTAATTCTGATGTGATGTTATTAGCCTCACAATTATATACCAATGATCTTGAACTAGAGGCTAATAAGCGATTACGTCTACAAGACAATGATTTACAGGCCAATTCCGCATTATTTAGCGGTAAAGAAATTCTGGTCGATAGAGATAATATATTAGGAAATAGTCTCTTTAGGGCTTCTGATAGAATTAGCCTAGTCGGTAATAATTTAGAGGGAGACCGTATAGCATATCACGCACAAGATATAGATATTATACAATCTAACCTACGTGCTTTAGAAATCGAGACAGAAAGTAGAAATACTCAAATTATAGGGAGTCGGTTAATCGGCTCGCAGAAACATAAGACCGACAAGGAGTTATTAATAGAGCGATCCGAAATAATGGGAGAGCTAATTCAAAATAGTAGTCGAGATACGCTAAAAATAGATAGCTCAGTAATAGTCGGTAGCATGTTATTACAAGGGGCTAAAAATAACTTGGAAGTTAAGGACTCTAGATTATCGGGTAATTATATTACTAACATTTCCGGCGGTAATATGAAAATCGATTCTAGTCAGGTGCTAGCTGATCAAGCCTTATATTTTAAGGCGGTATCTCAATATCTAGCAGTTAATAGCGACTTATCCTTGGTACAATATCCTTACCAATTATTTACCGATAATTTCGGTGCAATCGATAGTTTAGGTAATCCCGTTATTAGATGCGGTATTGCTAATCAAGGTAATGAAATACTCGGGCTGGTGAATTTCGGTAGTTATGGATCGGATGAATTAGCGACTTTACAATATAACGTTATTGATAGCAGTAATATTCCTTTGGAAGTATTTAACGAAATTAGTAGGGAAAGTCCTAAAGGTGTTTTTATTGATGCGCATAGCGGGGTAATTATGGGCAGTAGTTTAAATGCTACCGAGCACCGGGTGATGATTAAAACGGTCAAAGGAATAGAATTATTACCTTTGGGGGTTTATAACGCTGCTATGTTTGGAGGGGGTATAAATTCTTCCGGGATTAATTATGCGATTACTAAGATAGAAGCAGGATTAATTAGTTTAGAAGGCGGAGAAATTGTTAAACTGGTCGGTGCGCTGCTAAAAAGTAATGACGGGTATATTAAGGCTGATTATCTTATTAATGAATCCAATATAGGCGAAGTCGTTGCTAGGCAAGAGGTGTTTTCAAAATTAAAGCCTTGGTTAAATAATCCACTTACATACGACCTTATTATCAATAAGCAGGTAGTACCGAGTAAACTAGAATTTAGCGAGATTACCAAGATTGATTTAGGTAAGGGCAAAATAGATATATTATATCCTTATAGTAGTAAAAAGGTATTGTTGACCCAAAGAGAAGGCGATGTTTTATTAGATAGAGATCTTGATGTTTCTAATTATGAAGTAATGGCTATTAATGCCGAGCAAGGTAGTATTTTGTTTGGTTTGCCTAAATTAGAAGAACAAGTCATACCGAGAATATTTAAATTATTTGGAGTAAATACGCCT
>CAITDW010000200.1 GCA_903891235.1 uncultured Candidatus Saccharibacteria bacterium | reverse complement strand
ATTACTCTTTCTACTATTTTTTTTGCCATAATCTTAATACATATCATAGCAATATAAGCATGTTTTGTAAAAAATATATAAAATTAATTCAATAATAATCTTTTGATTTTACTATCTTAAGAGTATATTTTAATCATATGATTAGATTAATAGTGGCTGTAGACAATAAAAACGGAATAGCCAACGAAAATGGAATACCCTGGAATTTATCAAGTGAAAAAAAATACTACAGAGATAAAATCAAGAGTGCAGAAATTTTAATGGGGGCAGGGGTTTATAAAGAACTAAAACAACCTGCAAATGCTCATAAAAATTTTGTTTTAACTCATAAATTCGTTGATAAACCTGGATTTTATAAAGTTTCAAACACTAAAATTTTTTTTGAAGAACATAAAGATGTTTGGGTTATTGGTGGTCAATCAGTGTACGATTTAAGTATCGAACTTGCTGATGAAATATATATTACACGAATTGATCAGGATTTTAAGTGCACTAAATTTTTTCCAGAAATAGACTCAAAATTTCAACTAGTCAGTAGGAGTCCAAAATTTATTGAAAATAATATAGATTTTTATTACGAAGTCTACAAAAAAATTGACAGATGAGTGACTTTTATTTTATCTTATAAGTATAGACATTAAAAAAATAAAAAAGGATCAAGCCTATGTATTCTAGTAGTAGTTCAATAGTTATATTTGAAATATTTATAACACTAATTGTATTACTAATAGCAGGATATATTGGCTGGAAACTTGAACAATCTCATCAGTCGAAAATGCTCGATATTATTGAAGAAAAAATTGATGATCAATCGAATGATGAAATCAATAGTATTGTAAAGAATTAGTTTTTATAATTCGAGCCTACAATAACAACAAAATCTTCCGGATATGATCCTTCAAGCTGTTTGGTTGAAACATTGTTCCCAAAAATAGATCTTAGATTCAATAATGTCATAGGATCTTTACCCTTTGAATTATCAATAATAGTGGACGACGGATAGTTTTTTGATGCATCATAAGTCCCCGCAACATACATGCCTTTATTCTCGAGCTTATTTTTAACTTTCAATGCTAGTCCTGAAGTGTCAGTTCCATTGAGTATTACTACACTGGCACCTTCTTTAACAATTGGATTGTTTGAAGCTAATTTCTTGTAATATTGTGCCAGTTGCCCAAAGTCATTTATGCCTGCCACTGGACTTAAAGCTGATTGGCCAGAATTTGGATCGCTATAGGATTTTAGTATTGGAACTGTACAACCTTTTATTCCAACAGTTAAGGTTGAACAGAAGGAATTAGATGCAACATTATTAGTATCTATATTTTTAGTTAAACTAATTGCCCTTAATACATTTGATAGACTCAGGTCAGTAGATAGATTCTTTCCAAGTACGTTAAAAAGATTACTAACTTTAGATGGATTACCAACAACACCTGCAGATTTAGCTTTCGTAGCTACTGCTAGTAAAAGTTGTCTTTGATATTGGGTACGATTAAAGTCTGAATTAGGGAAGCCATATGTATATACTCCATCACCCCTAGACCTGGCTAGGTTCAAAGCTTCTAGGCCGTTTAAAGTAGCCGGACCATTAGGCAATTTAATTTTCGTATTAGAATCATAAATTCCTCTTGGGTCTGGGCTATTGATGGTAATCGTGACACCACCAACAGCATCAACAGCGTCTTTAAATGCGGAGTAATTAATTAGACCATAATAATTAATAGGAATACCAATCTCATTCTGAACAACCCATGACAATGCTCCCATTCCTCCTTTTGGATAGCCAGGTTGATTAAAGTCAGCAATTTCATTAGCTGCATTAATTTTTTGATAGGAATTTCCTGGCCATGTACCTATAGGCATTTTCACCCACAAATCTCTAGGTATACTCAAAAGAAAAGTATTATTAGTTTTTGTATCGATGCTTAAGATTAATATAGAATCCGTTAGATTAGCTCCACTGTGTCCAGGATCATCAGCTGAGTCACCGGCAAGCAAGATATTAACTCGTCCTGAGTCCTCGCCATTGAGAGGTGATCCATTACCTAATAAATCTCCAATGTTCGATGCAAAAGATCCTCCAAAAACTTTTTCTGAGGTTTTGAGTAACCTAAAGCCCAAAAAACCTACCCCTGAAAATCCAACAATTAAAATTAACCCAAGTAAGCAAGCTACTATTCGTCTAGTTATTAAATTTTTATCTACAATTGGCTTATCGTTGCGTGTTTTATTGAATGGTTTTCTTGGTCTTGTCATATATTCCTGTGTTGTTGGACTGGTAGTTCTTTTGATTTTTTCTTTAGGGTAGTCATAAATTGGTTTTTTAACATTTCTAGGCTGTGGTTTTGGAGCCAAATTAATAACTTTTTTTGGCGTTGGTTTATTAAAAGACCTGATTCTAGGCTGAATAAAACCGTCGATATTAACAGTCTTTGGCCTAGGTTTTTTATTTGAATATTTGTAATCCATTAAGTACTATATTATAACTTAAAAGCACCATATTTTAAAAATCTTAATAGTAAAAAAACACATCTAGAATATGGCAGAATATTCACCTGACCAGTATAGGTTAATTTACTTAGATATTCCTTAAAAATCTAAATTTTTAAACTTCCTTGTCTAATGACGGTAATTTTACTGCCTATTAATTCTATAATGGTTGATGGTATTCCATTTTTGTGACCACCATCGACATAAAAATCTAATTTATCTCCAAATTCTTTTATAGCATCTCCAATATTCTCTACAGTTGATTGGCCACCATAATTAGCACTTGTTGTTATTAATGGACCAACCTTAGTTAATAGATTGTTTAGCGGACCATTCTTAATAATTCTTACCGCTTGACAGCCTGTGTCAAAATTCAGGTAATTTAAATTCTTTTTCAAGCGAACTATTACACTAACTCCTCGACCTAGATACTCTTCAGCGTTCAATAGATCTTCTTTTAAGGATCCAAGCTGCTCTAGCTGATCAAGATTAGCTGCAATTAAGGTTCCCTTTTTTGTGATGCCAGGTCTTTTGAGACTGTATATCTTATTTGCAACATCAGGATTACTAGCAATACCAACCATTCCATAAACTGTGTCTGTTGGTATGATACCAATTTTTCCTGAGTTAATTATTTTGACTAACGATGGATCGCTAAGATTATTTAATACTTTCATAGCCTTAGATTATCTATTTTCTCTTAACCGTTTGTCAAATGTTTTAAGAATTATTCAATCAGTGGTTAAATATGATAATGAATATTGTCGTATTTGGAGCTTCAGGTAAGGTTGGCAGATTGGTAGTCAATAGATTGATTGAACAAAATCATAAAGTTACTGCCTTTGTGCATAAAAACAATCCTTTCGAGGCCAATAAAAGACTTATGATTATGAAGGGTAATATTTATAGTCAAGAAGATATAGATAAAGCTATAAAAGGCTGTAATATTGTTATAAGCACACTAGGAAGCTGGAACACGCCTAAAAAAAATATTCTAACTAGCGGCATGGAAATTATTATTCCATCTATGAAGAAGCATAACATCAATAGAATTATCACATTGACTGGAGCTGATGCACAATCAAAACAAGACAAAATTAGCCCAACATCATTAATGACCCATTTTATTTTTGGTTTAATTGCTCGCAAGGTTCTTATTGATGGAGAACGACATCTACAAATTCTAGAAGCAAGTGATTTAAATTGGACTACAATAAGATCTCCAAGAATGAGAAATTCTGATAGTTCAGGTAAGTATCTACTAGATTTCAATTATCCTAAACCTTGGCAATCTGTTAGCCGTAGAGATGTAGCTAAAGCTATCTGTGATTTAGTAGATAATAAAGGGTTTTTAGGAAAAAGTCCCTTTATTCATTCGGTCTATTGATTATAATGATGTTTCTTGTGATGATTCTTTTGACTATTAAGTCGACTAGTGTCATATCCTTGATTCTGAAGTTCTATCAATAGCTCAGCCCTAACTTTTTGATGAAATGACTCTTTAGTAAAACCATGGTTAGTAATAATTTGTTTCATGGGAGTTGACTTAAGTTCACTAACCAGTTCGGTTTGGGATAATCCTAGAACTTGAGCCTCGGCATTTAACTTATCGCTTCTCATTACATACCTCGGAATCCTATTGGTAGAATTTACTGTTGCTGCACTTGCACTAAGGGTAGTTCCCGCTATTGTCCCACTCATCAAAAGTATACTCATCCCACTGATTAAAAATCTATTCTTCATGCTATTCGTCTCCTTTAATTTAAGATAAATATACTATACATTCAGTAACTGAAAAATTACTGAATGCAAAGTAGCTATTAGCTATTAAAGACATAGTTGCTTCGTTATGGAGGCTTTCTAACTAGAGTGTAATGATAATAAGGCTCTTACGACGGCATATACAACAATAAATATAATAGCAACCCAGGCGATATTACTTTTTCTTTTCAGTTGTAAGCCCTGACTTGAAACCGTTTGAAAACCTACGTTGCCTGGTAGTCTTGTGTCATCATATGATTTAGCCGTTACGCTTAATGTTTTTATTATAGCCTTCAACTTGTCAGCATCTTCGGCAATCTTGTTAGGATCGACATACACTGGCCCATACATCAACAAATGATCCCCTATGATTTCTATATCATAATCAGCGGCATTTTCTAAAGCTAGCATTACGTCAGGCGTAATAAAACTCATGCTATCTATGGTGTAGCCTTCTGCGAAGTAGGTTTCGAAATAATTATCAAAATCACCTTCTAGGGAATGTCTTTGACTCTTAATGAAAGTCGACTTATATTTTTGACCATCCTTTTGTTTTTTTGAGTCAAAAAATATATTTGGTAAAATTCGAGGTAATTTTGCCACAATAACCGAACAATATACATCGGCCGCTTTATATTCTCCATACTTAGTTTCACGATAGATACAGTAGGATAAATCAATATAGTTCCAGGAAGGGGTTTGTAGATAGGTAACTAGTTTAGCGTCACGATTAGCAACGATGAATATAGATGCATTATTTAATTCTTGGGGTAATTGTTCGTAAGATATATTGGTCTGTAGTTTCCATTGATTGGTTTTAGCTAAACTAATCAAGCCTGTTCTGTGTTTCTCAAGACGCTGTTTGAACTCAAAGTAATGATAGATTAGCCAAAAGATTATTGCAAATAAGAAAAATGGTATTGTAATTAAAAGAGACGCATTTTCCGCTTTATGTGAATGTAGGGCTAAATGTAATACTAATGAAACAATAAATATTGGGATTAAGGCAAGAAAAAGATCATTGAATTCCGCAAGTGGTGTTAGTTTATGTACAAGCTTTTTTGATCTCACAATTTAATAATATCAAGAAAAAACTTCCCTTGATAGGTTATTTTAAGTTTAAGAAATATTGAGGGACCTATATATTATTGGACATATAAAAATAGTTATGCTATAATATATTTATGAAACTGAGCATTAGTTTTTTACCAGTTATATCGTTGTTTGCTCAATACTCTACTTATTGGGGCTAAAGCCCTATTTTTTAAAAAAAACTATTTGAATTTATATAACTTAACTTAATCAAAAGAGGAGACTATTATGTCCGCCATAGGAATACTTGGTGGTATGGGTCCTCAGGCAAGTGTAAGATTAGTAGAGCTATTAATAGCAAAAACACCTAACTT
>CAITDW010000199.1 GCA_903891235.1 uncultured Candidatus Saccharibacteria bacterium | reverse complement strand
TTAAATAAAAGAGGAAATATGGATTTTATAGAAGCTATAGAATTATTAATTAACAAGAAAAGTATTAGAAGAAAAAGCTGGGACGACAAAGATTTGCATATTTTTATCAGCGAAATTGGCTTGATGACATCTTGGATGTACAAAGGAGAAGTAAAAACATTTTGTCAACCATTTTCAACTTTGGGAAGTTTGTCTGCAGCTATAGGAGAAAATGCAACAATGTCAATTTTAGCTACCGATTGGGAAGAATATTTTGAATTACATACATTTGAGAAAGCTTTAAAAGCTTTAAAAGATGGGAAAAAGGTAAAACAAAACGGATATGATAATATAATTTATATATCAAAAGATAGATTAGTAAGTGAAACAAACGGTCACATTGATGCTGTATATTTTTTTGAAGGGAGCTGTGTCCTAGCAAGCGATTGGATAATAATTTAATTAAGAAAAAATATGAATTTATCAATTAATAAAGAATTCCAAGACCTGATACCACCTTTATCCGCTGAAGAGCTGGTTGGCTTGGAACAAAGTATACTGTCAGATGGGTGCAGAGAGCCTCTAATAGTATGGAATAACATGATTATCGATGGGCATCATCGTTATACCATCTGCTATAAACACAATATTCCTTTTGAAACTCGCCAGATCAAAGGTCTAGATAGTGAGTTAGACGTAAAGCTCTGGATGATTAACAACCAGTTTAGTAGGCGTAATCTAAGCACAGCAATAAGATTAGACTTAGCTTATAGGTTTAAGGAGTTCGAAGCAGAAAAAGCTAATGCTAGAATGCAAGCTACTCAATTTAAAGAACTAGATGTTACAGCTAGCCTACTGGTAGGCTCCCCAGAGAAAGAGCTTGAACAAGCCAACAATCCAAAAGGCAAAACTTTAGAAATCATCGCTCAAAAAGCTGGTGTTAGTAGATCCACAGCCGAGCAGTATGATGCTATTCAACGCAAAGGGACTGAGGAACAAAAGGAAGAAGTGGCAGCTGGTAAGTCTAGTATTAAGAAAGTCTATACCCAAATTCAGAAAGCTAAAAAGCCGCAGAAAGATAAAACTGTGTATTGGGTAAAAGGCAGGTTTACTAATGTTGTACAACAGCACATTACTAGTATTTATGATTTACTTGCTGACTGCAAAGATTTGATAGATATCTATCATTGGCTTAGAAATAGTTCGCTCGGTGATAATGAAAACTTTCTAGCTCCCGTCTATAAAATTCAAAACCAAAAGACTCTAATAACAAAGACTTTAAACCAACTATCAGAATTAATAGACGATTTCGAGATATTGATTAATCAGTGTAAAAACTTAGTTTTGATAGAAGCGAAAAAAGATAAAAAGTTTGCGAAGCAATATGAGAAGTATTATTCAAATTAGAAAGAGTATCCTATGAAACCAATTATGGATCAATTAAAATGGCAAGCCGTTAATATCAGGCTATCCCAGTTAAAGGAATACTCCGATAATCCTAGAAAAATAACTACTGAACTTTTGGAAAAATTAGCATCCCATATAAGTGAGGATGGATACCACCAAAGAATTATAGTAGATAGCGATTATACGATTATTGGTGGGCATCAACGCAAGAAGGCTTTGTATATGGCTGGTTATGATGATGATAATGAGATTGAAGTATTAATGCCTAATAGGAAACTATCTGCACAAGAAGTCGATAGACTAAATATTAGGGATAACTTAAGCTTCGGAGAGTATGATTTTGATATCCTGACAGAGCGCTTTGATATGGAAGATTTAGTTTCTTTTGGTATGGATAAGGATTTGCTGACACCTATTTTTGATACAATGACTTTAGATGGAATAGGGGAGGAAGAGGCAATCGATTTGCCGGAAGAGCCTACTTCTAAATTAGGTGATGTGTATATTTTAGATAATCATCGCTTAATGTGTGGAGATAGTACCAATGCTGACCATGTGACCAAGTTGTTAGATGGAAGCAAACCAATACTTATGGTAACCGACCCCCCTTATGGAGTGAGCTATGCACCTGAATGGCGTAAGGATGTGGGGCTAAATAATAGCCAAAACATCGGTAAGGTCTTAAACGATGATAGGTATGACTGGAGCGAGGCGTATTCGTTGTTTACTGGTGATGTGGCTTATGTTTGGCATTCTTCAAGCTATACACATAAATTCGCAGAACATATAGAAAACAGTGGATTTGATTTAATCAATTTAATTGTCTGGAGTAAAAATAGATTTGCTCTAAGTAGAGGTGATTATCATCATCAGCACGAACCTTTGTGGTATGCAGTAAAAAAAGGAAAACAGCATAACTGGCAAGGTAAACGTGACCAAAGTACAGTTTGGGAAATAGATAGTTATTCAGGTGGGGCAACAGATGGCGAAGAACGAACAGGGCATGGTACACAAAAACCTCTTGAGTGTATGCTCACGCCAATACTTAATAACTCAAAAGAAGGTGAGAGCGTTTATGATCCATTTGGCGGTAGTGGCACAACGTTAATTGCTTGTGAAAAGTCAAAACGTAATTGTTATATGATGGAATTGTCTCCGGCTTATGTAGATGTGATTATTAAAAGATGGGAGAATAGCACAAAGCAAAAAGCAGTTTTGGTGAATGAATAAAAAGATAATCTTAACTGATGAGCAAATAGCCCAAGTAGAAGCACTAGCAGCTTATTTGTCTATAGACGAGATCGCTGACTATTTAAGTATTTCATCAAGAAGTTTCTACGAAATTAAGCATCGTCAGCCAGAAGTACTTGCAGCCTACAAGAGGGGTGCCGCAAAGGCTTGTAGCTTTGTTGGTTCAACGCTTATGGGGTTTATCAGAGAGAAAGAAAACACTGCAAGTAAATTAAATGCTGCTACCTTTTACCTTAGAACGAAAGGAAAATGGGCTGCTGAACCTAAAAATGATAATCAACCATTTTTTTTGACAATGTCTAATGAACAAACGCCTGAAGAAATATTCAACACTGGTTTTAGTGCGTTTAACGAAGGTCAAATAGATTTTTCGCAGATGCAACAAGTTAATAGTTTAGCTATAGCCAAGAAAAATATACAAAGCAATGTGTCGGATGTGGACAAAGCGGAGCATGAGCAGATAGATAGAGAAGAAACTTATAAGAAGGCTATAGAAATTAACAAAGCGGTAAATAATCTAATAAGCTTAAAAGCAAGTAGCGACGCTGCTGAAGCGAAAAATAACGGCTCCAAAAAAGCCAATAAAAAGCGAGAAAATTAAGAATCAAACTAACTATGTTATAATTGCTTAGAAGCAGTAAATATATCAATTAGTTGGGAAAGAGATGCTTAAAAAATCATTATCAGTGTTTGATATTTTCTCAGGTATAGGCGGATTTTCTCTTGGGCTAGAAAAAGCAGGAATGCAAACAGTGGCTTTTTGTGAGATTAATCCTTTCTGCCAG
>CAITDW010000198.1 GCA_903891235.1 uncultured Candidatus Saccharibacteria bacterium | reverse complement strand
TTTTTCTAGGTCAAACCAAAGATCCTTTGAGTGTTAAAGGTATTTTTAAATGTTATAGAATTGGAACAAAGAAGAATGATGAAGGAGAGTATAGTTTAAAAGCACAAAAAGCTCTTGGAGTCTGTGGAAAATATTGTATAGTTGATAGTCTGCTTACTGTCTTGTTGATGGATAAGTTACAGATGTGGATTGGTTTGACTGAAATGGCAAAAACGTGCAAAACAAGTATTTTTTCTCTATATACTCAAGGACAACAGATAAAAGTGTTTAGTCAGTTATATCAATATTGTCTTGATGAGAATATTGTTGTTGAGACTGATGCTTATCAAGTATCTGAAAATGAACGTTTTATTGGTGCTAAAGTATTTCCACCTATCAAAGGACGTCACGGTAATGTAGTTCCATTTGATTTTGCGTCACTTTATCCGTCTACAATAATTGCCTATAATATTGATTATCATACATGGGTTCCAGATGATTCTGATATTCCGGATAGTGAATGTCATGTGATGGAATGGCAAGATTGTGTATTATGTTGTCATGATCCTAAGGTAATTCGTGCTGTAGAACTAACAAAATATATTACAAGTGAGCAAGAAATAATTAAGAGTATGCGTGATAAACGTAACAAGACTTTAGACAAGTTGAGAAAGAAAGAGTTAATGAATGATATTACTGTTAAACTTGAAGAGTTGAAGCCTTATGTAAAAGAGCGTTCGGATTTAAACAAAAGCAAATCAAAGTTCCCTATGTGTTGTAAGAGATATTATAGATTTTTGAAAGAGCCACGTGGAGTTCTTCCAACTGTAATTCAAAATTTACTTGATGCTCGTAAGCATACAAGAAAAGTTGATATGGTTGATTGTTATAAGAAGATTGATAAATTAAAAGCAGATATAGATGTAGATCATAGTATTGAAATAAATGATTTGAAAACTCTTTTGAATATTTTAGATAAGAGACAACTTGCATATAAAGTATCAGCAAATAGCGTTTCTCCTAATACACCTATTCCATGTATTTATGATAATGGTGATTTTATGTATTTAACAATTGAAGAAATAAGTGATGGATTATGGGTTTTGGATGATGAGAATAATGAAGTTTCTAAACCAAAATCAGGTCTGTCTGTTTGGACTGAAAAAGGATATACAAAAATTAAATTTGTAATTAGACATCCAATTCGAACACCTCTTAAACGTGTTTTAACTCATACTGGTTGTGTTGATGTAACAGATGAACATTCATTGTTGGATGAAAATGCGAAAGAAGTTAGGACAATAGATTTATCAATTGGAGATAAGCTTCTTCATTGTCCTCTTCCATTACCAAAAGATACTCCATCACAGCCAATGTTTTTGACTATTCATAATGAAACGATTGAACAATTTGACCTAAAAAATAATTTACAATATGAGGCGGCATTTTTAATGGGATTGTTTTTTGCTGAAGGAACAGCAGGAACATGGGGAGTTCTTGAAAAAGCAAAATCTTCTTGGATTATTTATAACTTAGATATTAACTTATTAGAAAGGGCTCGTTTAATCGCTGAACGAGTGGAGCAGTTAAAATTTATAATTTCACCGTTATATGATAGTGCTGGTGTATATCATATGAAACCTGTTGGAAATAAAGAAGGCGCAATTGTCTTATTATGTCAAAAGTATAGAGCGATATTATATGATCAAAGAGGTTCAAAGAGAATTCCAAGTGAAATATTTCAATCTGATTTTTATACAAGACAATCTTTTTTTATGGGATATTATGCGGGGGATGGTGCACGTTTTATCAAAAAGGGAGTAGTTATGCAGAATAAAGGAGAGATTGGAACAGCTGGGTTATGCTATCTTGCGAAATCATTAGGATATATTGTAAGCATTAGTTATTGTCATAAAAATAACTGTCATGAAAAAGTAAGTAGTATATATAGATTACAATGTTGTACTCAATTTAGAAATCGTCGAACAACATCAATTAAATCTATTATTACATCAACTTTAGTTCCAGAAATTAAGAAACTTCAACCTGATATTATCAGAAATAA
>CAITDW010000197.1 GCA_903891235.1 uncultured Candidatus Saccharibacteria bacterium | reverse complement strand
TTTTTTATTAATTTCATATATTTTATCATTACAAAGCTTCTTAAATTCAGCAACAGATATTGGACTTAATGGATCTAATATATTTAATAAATGATGCTTAACTAGTTTCTTTTGTAATTCAGAAGGACTCGCAGTACCAATTTCCATACCTTTATAAATAGTTCTTGAATCACAAGTTATTATCTCGCCATTGAACATTTGAGCCAGTTTTATTGATAGCTCAGTTTTTCCACTAGCTGTCTCCCCCACAATAGCTATTAAGGGTATTTTATTGCCAGACATCACTCAGTTTTTTTTATGTAATCTAGATGTTGATTCTTTAGAAACCCTTTGAATGAAATCATCTACGGAAAGGCTATATTCATCTCCAGATTTTAGATCATCTCTGACTCTTGGGATAACCTCACTTGAGTTTATTTCTTTTTCACCAATTACAATAGTATATGGAACTTTCATCATTTCAGATGATCTTATCTTCTTGCCGACAGATTCATTAGAGTTATCAATCTCAATTCTAAGGTCATATTTTAGTGCTTTTTCTTTAAATTTATTAGCAAATTCTATTGTTGAATCCTCCTGATTTACAGATATAACCCTAATTTGTTCAGGAGCTAACCAAACTGGAAATCTACCCTTAGAGTTTTCTATATATGCAGACAAAAATCTCTCTATTGAACCCATAATAGCAAAATGTATCATGACTGGAGTTTTTTCCTGGCCATCTTCATTAGTATATGTAAGACCAAATCTTTCTGGTTGAATAAAATCAAGTTGGGGAGTAGCTAATTGCCATTCTCGTCCCATTGCGTCTAGACCCATAAAGTCAATCTTGGGTCCATAAAAAGCAGCCTCACCTTCACCGATATAGTAATCAAGTCCAGATTTCTCAATGATATTTTTAAGAATTGACTGTGCTTTGTCCCAGAGTTCTTTGCTTCCCAGATATTTATCGGAATCATCCCTAAAAGAAAGTCTAGCTTTAAGATCCATGCCTAATGTATTATAAAATTCTTTTACTTTTTCAACTAAACTTTCTATACACATTTCAATTTGTTCAGGAGTACAAAAAGTATGGCTATCATCCTGTGTAAGGGATCTGACCCTAGAAAGTCCTAATAGCTCACCTGCCTTTTCATCTCTATAGTCTGTGGTGGTTTCCATGTATTTAATTGGTAGATCCCTGTAGCTCCTTGGTCTAGAAGCATAGATCTGTTGATGATGAGGACAGTTCATCGGCTTAAGTACCAATTTATCCTTAGTTTCTTTACTATTCACGGTTAACCATTCATCACCAAATTTAGCCCAATGACCAGACACTTCATAAAGTTCTTGTTTGGCGATGTGCGGAGTCCATACATTTTGAAAACCAATTTCTTTTCTAATCTCTTGAGAATATTTATTAAGTTCATCTCTGAGTACTGTTCCTCTCGGAGTAAATAGAGGAAGCCCAGATCCAACTAATGGAGATATAAGAAATAGGTCAAGCTCCATGCCCAATTTGCGGTGATCATTCTTTTTAGCGGTTTCTATTGCTTGAAGGTGATTATTTAATTGTTCCTTCGTATTAAAAGCAGCTCCATAAACTCGTTGCATTTGCGGATTAGTATCCTTGCCTCTCCAATATGCTCCTGATATTCTAATAAGTTTAAAAGAGCCTACTTTGCCAGTTGATTCAACATGAGGTCCACGGCAAAGATCAACAAAATCACCATTCCTATAAAAAGATACTGATTCGACTTTACTGACAGCATTTGATTCAACTCCTAATTCAGTGCTATTTATTTCATTAGCATCAGTGGTACCTGATCTTTTTAAGTCATTAAGTAGTTCAAGCTTGTAGGGTTGATTATTTTCTCTAGCCCACTCTATTGCAGAATCTATCTCTAGGTCATAATGTTCGAAAACTTCATTGCTATTAATTATCCTCTTCATTTCTTTTTCGATAGTCGCAAAATCATCAGTTGATAATTTATCTATTCCTAAGTCAATGTCGTAATAAAAACCATTATCAATTACTGGGCCTACGCCAAATTTAGCATTAGGCCAATGTATTTTTATAGCTGATGCCATAATATGGGCCAATGAATGTCGCTGAGAATTGATATTATCTTTAGTCATATTATCTCCATAATAACAGATAAGAAGCTCAAATAAAAAAATCGGCTTAAATGTCATCGCAATTACATTCAAACCGATTGATTATGTGTTAGAAAAACACTACCTAAAACTTCACTCAATTTAATATAGCAAGGATAGTAGTATATGGCTAGTATAATGTTATTGTGATTATTACACCCCTTTTGGGGATAACTCAAAAGAACATTTTTTATACCTCGTAGGATATAAAAAAATCTCTCAGAAATAAGAGATATATATTGGTGGACCCTAGAGGACTTGAACCTCTGACCTCTTCCACGTCAAGGAAGCGCTCTAGCCAACTGAGCTAAGGGTCCACTAATTAACAAAATATACTCTATTTATGCTAAATATACAATAAGTAATCACTTAGTGAAATTGACTTTTTTGTCTAAATATGTTACCATTAGCAGGTTAAACAGGGATAAGGTGTGAGTACCAAAACCATTTTATTGGACAGTTATGAACTGTTCTATGAAGAGTTATTGGCTTCAAAATCTTTAGATCGAATAAAAAGATCTAGATCAAAAAGCAATAATTCGCAAAAATAAATTAGATCTTTATGATCACTAACGCTGTCTTAAGTGAGCAAGGCAGTATATACACATATTTATAGACTTATACACTAGCTTTTTTATAAGGCTTATGACAATATATAGTCATGGTATGCATATATTGTAGTTCAAAAACAAATGTCTTTAATTCAAGGCAGTCCAGGCAATCATTCTCTACTTGGAGAAGACGGAGATGTAGTAAATGCTCTTCTTTGTTTACTACTATAGAAAAGCCAAACTACAATCAGTCCCTCTTATTCAAGCAATCTGATAATCAAATGATGCCCTTCTCAGAAGAAAAATTGTTAATAAGTCTAGTTGACTCATTGAAGCATCGAATCAATTACCTGGAGGATGCTGTGAGCTTAAAGGATACTATTTTAAAACAGCTTCTTTCGGAGTTGCATACAAGTATTATTACCCATTCAGATATTGTCAATAAAACTTACTCTGTTCTTAATAGGTTTGATCAAGCAGCATCTACCTACTACAAAGCCTACTTCATGAACTGAGATAAATATTTATGCTCTATTACTAGATAGTCTTATTTTTTTGGTTATTGACTACTACTGCCTTATCTGTGGCATCAAATTTATCATAGTACATACCAAATATTAAACGTGTTTGCGAATAGAATGCGGATAATGAACTATAGACAATCGTTGTAATGGGCAGATATATCCATTGTAGTACCATGAATATGTTCTTATGCGCTTTATAATGGGCTGGTTTTGGTGGTAGTGTTTTTACACTAATAAATAATGTTGCAATAATTCCTATTAGGGCAACTGTTTGAATCCTACTTACTAGAATAGGAAGTTCATTGGCAGCGTAATTCTGGGGATTAAATAAGACCGGTATAAAAGCAGAAAATGCTAAAAGTACTGGTGCGACCGCCCAAGTTACGTGCCCTTCTAATAATCTAAGAAATTTAAATATTAAATCTATTTTGGGTAAATCATTTTTAGTAAGAAAGCCCTTTTGAGCTACATATGCAACGTCTGAGGCACCATATGTCCAACGTCTTAATTGAACAAATTGAGCTTTCAAAGTTTTAACATATGTTGAAGAAAAAACTGCATCCTGATATATGGGTGTATAGATTGGATACACCTGATGCTTGCCATCAAACCTAAAATAGGTTCTCCAATACTGATGGCCATCTTCAACAACTGTTCTTGTGCTCCAGTAATCCGTGTCAATTAAACTTTGCATACTTTGGGCATGAGAAGAAAAGTTCCTTAACATATGTGGTCTCAGGGACAGCACTACGTTCCAAAATGAATTACCCGTAGCGATAACTCTCATAGGGGCCGGAACGTCCCAAATATTATTCGTATACATTGGTATAGGCTGGAAAGAAATATGTAGTGGATCGATGCTAGAAACATAAGTATAAGATAAAGCAGCGAAATAATTTTTGTCAGGGCGGTTATCTGAGTCTAGGGTGGTAACTATGACCTTTAGTGGATCAATTTTTTGTTTTTCTAAATATATTTT
>CAITDW010000196.1 GCA_903891235.1 uncultured Candidatus Saccharibacteria bacterium | reverse complement strand
TTAGAGCAAGAACTCAATATACTTATTGATGAATTGCAGTCAGGAGATAATGACGTAGATGAAGCTTTAAGAAAATATGAGCGTGGACAGATTATCATAAAACAACTACATGACTATTTAAAAAAAGCCGAAAACAAGATAACCAAACTTAAAATTAAATAGAAAATTATGATTTGGTTTTTTGTAGGTTTAATCTTTATCATTTTTTGTTTCAGTTTTGTTATGTTATTCGGAGCTCCTTATTTACCTACTTTAAGTCCACAAATCGAAGCTGCTTTTAAACTACTAGACTTAAAAAAAAATAATACTATCCTTGAGCTAGGTTCTGGTGATGGAAAGGTTTTGATAGCAGCAGCCAAACAAGGCTATAACGCAATTGGTTTTGAACTTAACCCGATACTCTTTTTATTGTCATATGTAAGAACAATGAGATATAGAAAAAAAGTCAAGTTGCATCTTGGAAATTTCTGGAGAGTAGCATTACCAGAAGCTGATGGCATCTTTGTGTTTTTAATTGATAAAAAAATGGAAACTCTTGATAAAAAATTAAAATTGTATAAATATAAGCCATTAAAAGTTGCAAGCTTTGCTTTTAAGATTCCCAATAAAAAGATTATCAAAACTCTTAAGGGAGTTAATTTGTATGAGTATCGTTAAAAACTTGATTAATAGACCTTTTTTGAGTTAACATTAGCATTAATGGAAGATTTAAAAAATAATCAATCAGGCAGTGGTGCAGTAATTGGACTCGTTATATTTATTTTTTTGTTTTTAGCAGCTTCTGGTTTTGGTGTATGGGCATTCATGGGGCAACAACATTACAAAAATAATGTTGATTCAATTGTCTCTAAGAATGTTGATAGTGCAGTTACTGCTCAACAGGGTAAGGATAGTCTCGCATTAGCTCAGGCTTTGAAATATCCATTGCAGTCATATTCAGGGCCATCACAGTACGGCAGCCTTAAGTTATTATTTCCAAAAACTTATAGTGCATACATTGATGAGTCTGGTTCTGGTGGGGGTTTAATAGATGGCTATTTCCATCCTAATTTTGTACCAACTATTAATGGATCATCATCAGTCTTTGCATTGAAAATTCAAATATCTAATCAGACATATTCTACTTATTTGCAAGGTTTTCAGGGGCAAATCAAGAGTGGAAAAATATCAGCATCTGCATATAGCTTGACTAAGGTACCAAATGTCGTAGGAACTGAACTAAAAGGCTCAGTTTTTCAAGGTAATTCAGCCGGAGGAACAATGATACTGTTACCCGAGCGCTCAAGCACTATAATTATATCGACTATGGGCAATGATTATTTGGACGATTTTAATAACATTATTTTACCTAACTTAAGTTTTTCCCCATAAATATAGTTTATTCCTAATTTTTAAATGCTATACTTTAAGTAATAATTTTTAGGGGCTATTTTGGATAATTTAAATATATCTTCGAATCATATACTGCTTAAATCAGTAGCCGAGGAACTCAGATTGCCTCTTGTTCAGATTTCAAGACTGTCTGAATCTAAAAATGACGATAAACAAACAATAATTGGTAACTTAAAGATTATAGAAAGTAGTGCTGATTTAGCTTTGCAACTATTGGAAAGTTATATATTTGGCCTGGACTATAATGATGGTCAAAAACAAATTGAGCTTAGCCCAATCACCATGGGAGCAGTATTCAATGATGTTGCTCATCAGGTTCATAAAATAGCTAATCAAAATAATTGTGATATAGAACTAGAAATCAAAAACACACATCCGATAATGGGCAATTATGAGGCTATCAAATTAGCATTTATTAATATTGCTAATAGTATATTAGTTTCAACTGATACGAATGAAATAAAGGAAAGACGATCGATGACCCTAAGCGTATTTTCGAAAGGTCCCAAAAACTTTGCCGGTATCTACACCAATAATTTGAATATAACTAGATCGTCTTGGGAGAGATCGTTGTTGATGTTTGAAAAGAGTCGCCAAAAAATGCCTAATTTCTCAGCCAATAATTGTTCGGGTTTCTATGTGGCGCATAATATTTTAGAAACAATGTCCTCAACTTTAATACCCTCTAAACATAATGGTATGAGAGGTTTGGCTGCAGATTTTAAGTTAAGCCACCAAATGCAACTAGTTTAAATGAAAAAAATTTTATTTATAGAACCAGATAAAGTTATCGCAAGGAGTATTGAACAGTATTTCAAACAATATTTTGATTTAACTATAACTGGATCAGCTAAGGAGGCAATATTTCTTGCTGATGAATCAACTCCAGATATTGTCATAATGGAGATACAGTTAAAAAATTTTAATGGAATAGATTTTATACATGAATTCAGGAGTTATACCGACTGGCAAAACATTCCGATTATAATATATTCTATCGTTCCGCCATCTGAATTTCCTCAAAATAAAAATTTCTGGAAAAAAATGAATATTCAGCATTATTTATATAAGCCAAATGTTAAATTGAAAACATTAAATGTTAAAATTGATGAATTAATTACCGCTAACGTATCATGAAACAATTAGTTGCCTCAGCAATAATTTTAAAAAGAACTAATTTCAATGAAGCTGATAGGATCATCAAAGTCATTACTCCAGATAGGGGTAAAATTACTCTGATGGCAAAAGGAGTGCGCAAACTTAACTCAAAAATAGCTGGAAGCATAGAGTTATTCAGTACCATAGACATTACCTATTTACTTGGGAAGGGAAGCATAGATAGGCTTTTGTCGGCAAGACTAAAAGAATATTTTTCTAATATCGTTAAGGATTTAGAAAGAACCAATGCTGGCTATGATTTTATTAAATGCATAGATAAGATCACTGAGGACGAAATAGAAAGCGAGTGGTATGATTTGCTGCTAAAATCTTTTACTTATCTAAATGATACTTCTATGAGCCTTGAGTTGATAATAATTTGGTTTTATATCACAGTGCTTAACATGACGGGACATTTACCAAATTTATCTAATGACGTTAAGGGCGATAGTTTTAAAGAAAAAACTAAATATAATTTTATTATCGAAAAAATGTCTTTTGATGCCAACGAAAATGGTAATTATGATTCTGATCAAATAAAGATTTTGAAATTGGCAACTAATTTTGAGCCTAATAAATTGGTCAATATAAAGGGAATAAAAGAACTATCTAAAGACATCTTGCCATTAGTTGAGTTGATTTCTAGTTTTAGCTTAGAGCTATAAAAACTGTACGATATTTACAGATTGCTTTATAATCTTTTTATATGGATAAAAATAAATTAGAAGATATTGTTAGTCTTTGTAAAAGACGAGGATTTATATTTCCGGGTAGTGATGTTTACGGTGGTATTGCTGGTTTTTATGACTTTGGTCCACTGGGAGTTAGTTTAAAAAGAAATATTGAAAATTCATGGTGGAAATTTTTTATTGAAGATACAGACAATATGTTTGGAATCGACGCAGCTATTATTATGAATTCAAAAGTTTGGCAAGCAAGTGGCCATGTCGATACATTTACTGACCCCATGGTTGAGTGCAGTAATTGTCACGGTAGATTTAGAGCAGACAAAATAGATCAAACTAAATGTCCGACTTGTGGCAAATCAAATACTTTCTCCGAGGAAAGACAATTCAATATGATGTTTAGGACTAACGTAGGTCCAGTTGATAACGAAAGCTCAATTAGTTACCTGAGGCCAGAAACAGCCCAGGGAATCTTCACTAACTATAAAAATGTAGTAGATACTATTTATCCTGACCTACCTTTTGGTCTAGCTCAAATCGGAAAAGCATTTCGAAATGAAATTAGTCCAAGAGATTTTATATTTCGTGTCAGGGAATTCGAACAAATGGAAATTGAATATTTTGTTAATCCTGAAAATTGGGAAAAAGAATTTGAATTATGGATATCCAAGATACACAATTGGTTAGAGGCGCTAGGATTAGATAAGGCTAAAGTACACGAACTAGAAGTAGAGGGAGAGGATAGAGCACATTACTCAAAGCGAACAGTAGATTTTGAATACGATTTTCCTATTGGCAAAGAAGAACTACTTGGTCTCGCTTATAGAACAGACTTTGATCTTAAAAATATTGAACGAGTTAGTGGAAAATCTATGGATTATTTAATCAAGGGTTCAGATAAAAAGTTAGTACCACATGTTATTGAGCCTAGCTTTGGCTTAGAAAGAGCAGTAATGGCTGTTCTCTCAGAAGCATACTCTGAAGATGAAGTTAACGGTGAAAAAAGAATCTTTTTAAAATTACCGAATAACCTAGCCCCAGTCAAAATATGTATCAGTCCATTACTAAAAAATAAGCCAGAACTTGTTACTCAGGCAAGAGAAGTCTATGCTAAATTAAAAAAACAGTATAGCGCTGTAATATGGGATGATAATGGCAATATTGGAAAACGATACAGAAGACAAGATGAAATAGGAACTCCGTATTGCGTAGTAGTAGATTTTGATAGTCTAGAAGATAATTCAGTTACAGTTAGAAATAGAGATGACACTTCCCAGTATAGGATCAAAATAGAAAATTTAACTGATTATTTTTCAGATAAATTTTAAGATCAATTCACATGGCAGATGACAAATATTCTATTCTGATTATTATTGGACCATCTGGTGCAGGCAAGTCGACTATCTTAAATCACATTATGAAACAAACGGATAAGATAAAATTACATCCGACATATTTAAATACCATTGATTCAGTCATTATATCTGTTTTACTAACTA
>CAITDW010000195.1 GCA_903891235.1 uncultured Candidatus Saccharibacteria bacterium | reverse complement strand
TTTTATATTTATTTAATTTTTATTGTGTCGTCTTGTCTTTGATATGTAATGTCACTAAATATAAACTTTTAAAAAAAGATGTCAATACTTTTTTAATTTAAACTTACAGCTGTTTGAATTTTTTGCTGTATTTTAATTAATCTATCACTGTCCATCTCTGGGCCTTCTTCTGTGGATAAAAATCCACGATAGTCTTCATTGAATATTTTTTCTTTACTCCAAACACCAGTTTGATTAGCAAGTTCACCAAATAAAGGATATAACTTAACGTGAGCATAAGCTACCCCAGTACCCTCAACTACCATAGCTACTCTTTTAACTTCCAATGCTTTTTCTAGAATATTGGCTAATTTCTTGGCTGCATCCATAAGACTAGAATAGATTTCTTCGTCTAAATGAAAAATATAATCTCCAGGATTTTTTTTAGGTATCAAGACTGTAACTCCAGGACTATTTGGGAATGGTGTCAAAAAAGCTAGATGCATATCATCTTCCCAAACTTTATAACTGGGTATTTCTCCAGTTACTATCTTGTCAAAAATTGTATCACTCATATTTGATAATATAGCATATTTTAAATCTATTAATTTTTATTTAGAACCTCTTCCATAAGTTTATATATACCGATAAAAACACTTCAATATAAATGAGGTTATTTATATTAGAGGGCTAAAGTAGACGCTATAGCAACTATAATAAAGGAGATTTCCAAAGATAATACTCTGTACCATCAAGTCCAGAAGCAAAAATAGCACCATCGCTTTGTGGTATTGGATTTTTTACTGCATTTCCTTTTAGTTTTGGATTAACCTCAATTAGTACATTTTGAATATATTTAAGATTATCTCCCAATGAGTAATCGTTTGTTATATAAAAATGATTTTCTTTATAATCAAAGCTATAAACATCTTGCATCCCGTATATTTTAGATTTAGATATTTTTAAATTAACAATATCTGAAACATCTATCTTTAAAGCAATATTATAAAGTTCAAGTAGCCTACAGACATTGTTTATAATTGATGCATCAAAATTCACATTTTTATCTTACAAATAAAAACAGAGACTTACAATCTCTGTTTAAACATAACTATATTGGAGGGCCCAGTGGGACTTGAACCCACGACACCCTGCTTAAAAGGCAGGTGCTCTAACCAGCTGAGCTATGGGCCCGTAAATTTTTAATATCAAAAAAATACATCTTTGAACTACTCATATTATCTTGATTAACAGATAAATGTCAATATCTTTTTTATGATTTAGTGGCTTCCTTTGGATGGTCGACTATGTTTAGGCTTTCTATTTGTCCAAAGAAAACCTAAACATACTAGTGATCCAGCTCCGATTAAGAGGGTTTCAAAGTGGCTATATTGAGTCCAGTAATTTGAATTCATCATAGTCGTACTTATATTACTGGGTAATTGAGGCTCTATTAGTGCTATTAATAATATTCCACAAGCAGCTGATGGGATGATATTAATAATTCTCTTGGTCCCGTGAACGCTATGGAACATGGCTACCATTGTGAGCACTGCTGGTAAAAGCAGTAATATTAATTTAACGGTGGTCATACTTAAACTAGTTTCTTTAGGGTAAAAACCAGATATCAAAGATACTGCATCAGGAGACATAAATCGAACTAGAACATAGCCCATACACAGACTTAGGTAAACCATCGATGCTTCCACCTGAAAAATATATAAAAGAAAAACTGGAATAGCTATTGCTGCAATAAATAATACGAGTGCTGACATACTAATATAATAGCATGAGCCTTTTAATAATTAGGCTGCCAACAAAGACTTAAGCACCGACGCGATCTTTGCGTCTCCGACCTTTTGCGTTCTGCTCAATATATTCAATAATTTTTTCAGCAACATTATGATTAGTTACTTTTTCAATTCCAAAACCTGGACTAGCATTAACTTCTAGTACCTTAGGGCCATTTTTGGATCTCATCATATCAACACCACAAATTGGAAGACCCATAGCTTTAGCAGCTTTTTGGGCTATTTTTCGTTCTTCGTCAGTTAACTTAATTGGGGTACCTTCTCCTCCTTGATGAAGATTAGATCTAAAGTCATCATCTAGGCTTTGTCTTTTCATGCTCGCAACAACTTTTCCGCCAACTACAAATGCCCTAATATCCTCACCTGCACTTTCTTCAATAAATTCTTGAACCAAAAAGCTTACACCTTCAACATAGAAAGCCTGCATTACAGCCTGAGCCGCTTTTTTAGTTTCAGCTAGCACTACTCCATTACCATGAGTGCCACGAGCAACCTTGATAATTAGTGGCGCGCCACCAACCTGATCAATAACATCATTAATTTCAGCAGTTTCTCTAGCAAAAGCCGTTTTTGGTATACCAACACCAGCTCTAGCCATAATTTGCGTAGCTCTAAGCTTATCTCGGCTTCTTGCAATGGCTATTGAGCTCGCAGTTGTAAATATTCCTTGCATTTCAAATTGCCTCGCTACAGCGCTGCCATATTTGGTTAGACTAGCAGCAATTCTTGGAATAATTACATCGACGTCAGTTATGGCCTCACCTCTATATCTAACGACTGGGTTATTTTCTTCTACCATGACGTAACATTCAGCATAATTAACTATTCTTACTTCATGACCGTGTTTAATAGCCTCTTCTTTAAGTCTCTGAGTTGAATAGTTGCCTGGTCCTTTGGATAAAATAATGATTTTCATAGTCTAAGACTCCTATCTATTTAAGTATTTGTCAACATAATTAATAAATTGCTTCTCTTTTTGTGGCATATTTTTGCTATCTATTAAGCTTATATCCTTTTCAATCGATAGAACTATTAATTTTTTATTGTCTTTATTCTGAATCAATTCAACAACTCCTAATTCAAGACTAACGGCTCTAGAAGTAAGTGAAGCAATTTCTTTAATAAGCTTAAATTTATCATCTTTTGTGTTCAAAACATTTTCTGTTTTATGGTCTTCAGAATATGTCACAAACCTTAATTTACCACCATATAAATATGCCCTATATAGACCTTGATGATTAATTAATGGTTGAGCAAAAAATGTTAAGTTAGGATATTCATCAATTTTTTTGAGCTCACTCCTTTTGGATATTACGACCTTAACAATTTTTTTTCTGGATGATTCTTCTTTAAGTATAATTGGGAATTTTAAATCGTTATGAGATTGAATATATTTACTGAGAATATTTCTATTAACTAAATATGTTTTGGCAATTGGTACATTAAATTGAGATAAATGAGATAGAATGGTTAAATTGTCTCTCCCATAATTATTAAGGTTGGGCTTATTTATTACATCAACTTTATAAAAAATTAGATATTGTGCAATTATACTAAGAAGCTTGGGTTTACGATTAGCTTTAATATAAACAAGATCATAGCTATTTATATTCATATGCTCGACTAGATCATTTATTTCATAATGATCTGAAGTTAGTTTAAATTCAAAATCCTTAAGACTTCTAAATTGTACTTCGGCTTTTTCTTCAAATAGTTCTTTATATATTTTTCTAAGTTTTGCTAGATTATCTAAATCATTTACAATAATGAGAATTTTCT
>CAITDW010000194.1 GCA_903891235.1 uncultured Candidatus Saccharibacteria bacterium | reverse complement strand
CGAATGCAGAAGACAACTGATGACAAAAATTTATCACCTCGTTATAATTATCAAGTCTCATTTTAAATAAATTATCTTTTCTTTGTTTATTAAAAACCCACAATTGCATTGCAATTAATACCGCTGTAACTGCAGTTGCAATTATGTCAGCTGCCGTACAACAATTTAATAAATAGGTAAGAGCGCATAGTAATACTATACTGGAAATATATAATTTATTATTGAATACTTTGTTTATCATATTACCCTCTATCTTGATTAATTATAATCTTATCAATTATTTCCATAAATACTTCATGGTTAAAATCGCAGAAACTAAAATCAGTGTTAAGATTTCAGCCAAAATAAGAGGCTCTGACTTTATAATGATTCCATAAATTAACCATAATATTACACTAAAAGTGTAGATGACATACATCCCTGTCGATATATCTTTTACAGAACGAAATCTCCATATTTTAATTAGTTGAGGTAAAAAAGAAATAGAGCTAAGTATTGCTGCGATAAATCCTAAAGTTTCTTGATAAGCCTCCATATGTTCTAAAAAGAATATCACTATTTAAGCACCTATTATATTAACTTAATATCGACAGCTGATATTTTACCTTTATGAGATTCAATAGAGTAATTAATCTTCTGTCCATCGTCTAAATCACTTAAGCCTATGGCTTCCACTGCCGAGATATGCAAAAAACATCTCTTGATTTGTCACTAGGCTCTACAAATCCATATCCCTTAGTTTTATTGAACCATTTCACAGTACCAGTTTGCACAACATTTTACCTTCATTTAAATAGTTGATATTGATTGTCAGCTATAACTAATCTATTCACCCTATTTGTTACAAGCATCCTTCAAGTTTTTACCAGCTTTGAATTTTGGTTGATTATAAGCTTTTATCTGCAAAGCTTCGCCATTACGAGGATTACGACCAGACCTTGCAGCGACTTTATTGACAGAGAAGTTACCAAAACCTACAAGAGAAATCTCATTACCTTGACCCATGGCATCAATTACCGAAGAAGTGAACATATCTATGTTTTTCTCAGCTTCAGCTTTAGTGCATTTATTTTGTTCAGCAATATATGTTACGAATTCTTGTTTATTCATTAAATTTTACTCTTATATTTATGGTTAAATCCCAGTTATTATATAGCATTCATGGCTAGAACACAACCTTTTAGCCATCTTTTGCCCTAATACCACTTCTCAGGAATGTATAAATTCAACTCATTGCTATTTTTAGTGCATTTTCTTTCAAATTGCGTTGGATTATAACCTATGTAATTATTATCAATAATTATCTCGGAAAGGGCTACCTCCTTTTCTTTCAGCTTTAATAGATTATTACGAATACAACTCATACCAACATTAAAGGCTTCTGCTATTTATTTTAAAGTCATGCCAGAAGCGCTCATACTAGATGGTCGAGTAAGCTAGCGGGGAAGGTCCACTGGCTTACTCGACCAATATAATCTTTTAATTAGAGTAGTAGTATACTTGATCTTACATTATATGAATCACACACTTGAGGCTTATACCAAGGATAAACGGGCTCAGTTTACGAACCCGTTATTTTAAATTGACCCCACATCATCACCCATCAGATTAGAGCCGACTGGTGTTCAGATAGAAAGTCTTAGACCAGTTGTAATTGTGTGACCACAATGTTTTACAGCCTTAGCTTTACCAAAATCAGAGAAATTATATTGTATGTCTAATTTTGCAGCTTCAGAAATTCTGAATGCCGTACCAATTGCTAGAGAATAAGCAAGACTTGTACTCTTCTTTTTTATTTTTGTGGTTGTCGTAATTTGTACAGGAGTTGTTCTATTAAGAGCCGCAATTTGCGCAGGGGTTTGTCTTACACCGTTTATAATCAAGTTGTTAGTAGCTATAATATTTCCACTAGCTAATGTTGTAGTAGTGACAACTTCTTTATTTATTGTTTCGTTGACTTGAGCAAGACCTACACCGCCTCCAAGAAAAACCTCTACCTCATCGGTATTGTATATATCGTAGTAACCTTTAGCCATCAAAGCATTAGAATATGATTTTGATTTTATGGATGTAGTGGAATCCGAATTAGTAGCTGAGCCTTTTAAATTTTGAGATCCATGATTACTGAGGACTACTTCACCCCTAAAATTACTAGTCAATTGCATACCAAAACCGATATCAAAAACAGTAGTTGTTTTTGGTTTTAGAGTAACGCCTGAATATTTTGATTTTGTGAATATACTTGCTCCAGCATCTGCTCTTACGTAGAATTTACCAACCGATGATTCATCAGCCAGTGAAATTTCATTAGCCATAGCCGATGAGGTTAAAATAGTAGTAGCTACTGCGATTAATAATTTTTTCATATAATATTTTTTTAATTAAACTCAATTGATAATAAAACCCTAATCTTTATGTAAGTTTGGTTTTTGCCTTTAGCTTCAGCCCTATAGACATACAGCCACTCCAGAAGAGTAACTTACGTACATTTAAACTTAAACTAGGATAATTATACAAAACACTATCGTGAAAAGCACTAGCAACTTAAGATGCGCAATAACAAAATAAATACGCAAAGACAAATTTACCTATTCCCCAAACAAGCTTATTGGATACTTTGTTAAACTTTTCTTTCGGAACTCGGTTTAATAGCCCTCTAAATCCGATAGTTGAAAACGAATTTTTTACTTTATTACTTGCTGTTTTTTAAATAATTCATTTCCTTCTTTGCTCCCAAAACTCAACCATAAATATTCCCAGTTGCTATAATTGATAGATAACAATTCTTTTATAGGAAAACTTTTTAAAATAGTTTTTTTGTATTTATCACAAAGGTTTCACATTCATTATTAAAATCATCTATACAAAAAGAGTCACATAATTTAAAGCTTTCAATCGAACCATCTCTTTCTAAATGAATCCTAAAAGTAGCGCTTATTCTTTCATTCTTATATCTTTCTTCTTGTACCCAATTTCCGTTCAGTTTTTCAGTTAAGGTTTTTGATAATTTTATTATTTCATTTTCTTCTCGAGAAAGTTTTATAAAATACCTCAGTTCGGGATAAGCGTATAGTTTAGAGATAGATCAAAACCATGATTTATTGAAGGTTTATTTTTCTTAAGGCAATAAGATATAAACGTGGATAGTATGTGCACAAAGGCAT
>CAITDW010000193.1 GCA_903891235.1 uncultured Candidatus Saccharibacteria bacterium | reverse complement strand
TAGAAGAAAGCTACTCTTTTTAGCTTAGACGAGTAGTTTGAAGTTACTTGAGTTTCTTAGTTTTTGAAGTTTGAATAATAAGCAGTCTAAGATTTTCAATATCCTGTGCCTGCTGAGAGATTTTAATTTCTTGGTCTTTAACTAATAATTCAAGTTCTTTTTTCTTATTCTCACTGTCTTGTAAGGCTAAAAGCTTCTCATTCAAAGCTTTAATTTCGACTTTATAGGCTTGGATTTCCTTTGATTGCGTTTCAATATGAAGTTGAGCTTCATAATTAAAGTAAAAAGAAATTCCGGCAAAAAGAACAATGACAATGCCAATCAGTGTATTTGAGTTCATTTGAATATCTTATATAACTTTTATGACAGAAGAGTTAAAGCTATATTTTTGTCATAAAAGTTTTATATTTCTAGGGCTTAATGTCCCTGAAGCTATGAGCTTCTCCTAAAAATTTTTCCTGATGTTATTAATAACCCCTGCCTAAACATTAAGGGGTTATGCCTTTATTGATGAATTAGTCTAAAGGAGAATCTAAATGAACGAAACAATATCCAATACAAATATTCCCAATGCTAAATGTTCTTTTTGTGGCATTGATACTGAAATTAGTAATAAATTAGAGCGTCATCTGCCCAGTTGCGAATATAGAAAAAATTCTGAGAGTTATATTGAGAAGATTGACCCTCATTTTGATTTTCATAATTGGACAGAAGACTAATTTATTCCGCAATCATTCAAAGAGAAAAAAATTACTATTTAGGCCAATAAAAAAACCCCATTTAATCGGAACTCAATTAAATGGGTAGAAGAGTAAAACGCAATTTGCAGTAGTTTTTTTTAGGAGAAACTACAAATCTATCTTAATTAGAAATTATGACCTGGATATTACACCTTTTATTTTCGTGTTAATTTTTCACAAATTTCATTAGCAGAGCTATGCACCATACCTGCTAGATCTTTTGCATGAAAGTCAGCTTCATCCAAAGCTTTTTTAGATTCCGTTAATGCCTTGCAAGCCAGTAATCGATCGCCATTATTTAATGCAATCACAGCTAGGTTCTCTAATCGAAGGCTATGCTCTAATTCAAAATGTGAGTTGAGTGTTTTTACGTAAAAATATACGGCAGTTCCAATAGCCAGAAGCGTCACACCAATCAATATTAAATTTATTCTTTTTAGTTTTTTTCTTTTCATTTTCATAATGATCATATGCCCTTTAACTTTAGAAAGAACAACACTTTAATCATTCAATATGAATTCGATGTTAACTTTGAGTTAAATATTTATTACAAAGACCATATTCACATTTATAAATAGAGATATTCATCTTTGTCATAAAAGTTTTATATTAATCGTGTTTAATATATTTGCAGTTCGTAACACTCCTTAACTTAACTTTCCTAAAAAGTTAGCATTTAATAGCCCCTGAAGTTTTTTAGGGGGCTATGCCTATATATTTATGAGAGACTTTCAATACAATTTTGCGCTTCTTAAAAAGGCTCGCGAAGATAAGCAAATGAGCAAACACGAAATGGCTCATCAGCTATGCTTGTCTGTAAATCAAATTGATTCCATTGAAGAGAATAGCTATAGATACTTTCCGGCAGAATCTATAAAGTTCGCAGCTGTGAAAAAATATGCATTGGCACTTCATTTAGATTTAGATGTAGTGATATTAAATAAAAAAGATGATGCGGTTACCATTAATTCGGCCATCACTGTCTCTATATTACCTTTAAAAGAAAAGCATGGAATTAAAAAAGGCACTTATAGAAACAAAGCCAATTACCTAAAAAAAGCCTGGCAAGACTTATTGCTTAGACTGCTTAAAAATTAATCGAATGACAATTACCCATATAAATCATAGCGTTTTTATAGTTATCAAAAATTTACACACAGACTTATCCACAGATTTTGTGGATATATTCAT
>CAITDW010000192.1 GCA_903891235.1 uncultured Candidatus Saccharibacteria bacterium | reverse complement strand
AGTAGCAGCATTATTTACTCAAGCTAAAATTTATTAAAATAGCTCATTCGCATGTTTAAAAGTTTCTATTAATTTATAAGAAAAACTAGTATATGTACCTAGTTTTGGCCTATAATATATAGCAATAAGTTTTTAAAAAGAGGGTTTTATTGCTGTGAATTTATCTGCCAGTGATTATGTGCATTTACATAACCATACTCAGTACAGTCTTCTAGATGGATTAACTAAAATACCATCTCTAATTGAGTATGTTCAACAAAAAAACATGACTTCAGTCGCCATTACTGATCATGGTACATTATCTGGTGCTATTGAGTTTTACAAGGAATCAAAAGCCCGTAACATTCGGCCTATTATAGGCATTGAAACCTATGTCGCATCTCGTAAACATACAGATAAAGAATCCGGCCTAGATAAACAGAATTACCATCTCATATTGTTAGCGATGAACAATAAAGGCTATCAAAACTTAATGAGACTTTCTACGATTGCCAACTTAGACGGATTTTACTATAAACCGAGAATCGATCATGATTTACTAGAAAAATACAACGAAGGCATCATTGCCCTTAGTGGTTGTATTGGTGGTGAGGTAGGAGATTTATTACGTCAAAATCAATATGATAAAGCCCTCGTAGTTGCAAAATGGTATAAGAAAATCTTCGGTGATAGATACTATATCGAGATTCAGGATCATGGTCATGCAGAACATCCAAGTAGTTGGCATGAGCAGGTCTTAGTCACCGAGAAAGCTTTCGATTTAGCTCGAGAACTGTCTATTGAATGCGTACTAACATCTGACGCCCATTACCTACATAAAAACGATGAAACAGCTCATGAAATTCTTCTGTGTGTTCAAACTGGCAGTTTTTTAAGTGACACTTCAAGAATGTCATTGAAAGATTTTGAACTTAATGTCACCGATCCGGATGAAGTTATATCTAGATGGGGAAATTCCCATCCAGAAATTATTATCAATACAAAAAAAATAGCAGAACAATGTAATGTTGAAATTGAATTAGGCAAAATATTAATTCCTAAATTTAGCGTTCCTAAGGGAATGACCGAAAAGAGTTACTTAGTTCAGTCTGTCTATCAAGGACTAGCTCATAGATTTACTGACTTAAGCGAAAAAGATATAAATAAGCTGACTCCTGAGCAATTTCAAACACATTTAGATAAAAGTGTGGTTGAGAGAACTGAATATGAACTGTCTGTAATCGATTCAATGAGCTTTAATGGTTATTTCTTGATTATCTCAGACTTTATTAACTGGGGTAAAAATGAAGGAATTGTTTTTGGTCCCGGAAGAGGAAGCGCAGCTGGATCACTTATTGCCTATGCATTAAAAATTACTGAAATTGACCCATTAAAATATGATCTTCTTTTTGAAAGGTTTCTAAATCCTGATCGTATTTCTATGCCAGATATCGATATAGATATTCAAGACTCACGCCGCGATGAAGTAATTCAATACTGTGTTAATAAATATGGAACAGAACGTGTTGCAAATATTGTAACTTTTGGCCGAATGGCAGCCCGAAATGCCATTCGCGATGTTGCTCGAGTTCTTGAAGTACCTTATTCCGAGGCCGACCGATTATCTAAAATGGTTCCGCCACCAGTTCAAGGTTTTCATACACCTCTTTCTGTGCACATCAAAGAGAATGCTGATCTTAAAAATGAATATGAAAACAATAAGACTGCCAAGAAAATATTTAATCTAGCTGTTCAGCTTGAAGGAACGATTAGAAGTCATGGAGTCCATGCTGCTGGAGTTGTTATAGCGCCAGAGGATATAGTTAACTATGCACCGCTTGAAATGGCTCAGAAGGGAGTAGTTGCAACCCAATACTCTATGAATCCAATTGAAGAATTAGGCCTGCTTAAGATGGACTTCTTGGGTCTTTCTAACCTTACTATTATTAATAATGCACTTAGATTAATTAAAAAAGTATACGGTGAAACTATTGACATTAATAATATTCCACTTGATAATGATAAAACATTTGAACTTCTGGCTCGCGGTGATACAACCGGAGTCTTCCAATTTGAATCTGCTGGCATGAAAAGATACCTAAAGGAACTTATTCCATCTCGTTTTGAGGATTTAGTTGCTATGGTCGCGCTTTATCGGCCCGGTCCAATGCAGTTTATTGATGATTTTATCTCCCGTAAGCTTGGCAAATCTAAGATAGAATATCCTCATCCTCTAATGGAGCATTCCTTAAAAGACACATATGGAGTTCTGGTCTATCAGGAGCAGGTTATGCAGATTGCCAAAGATGTTGCAGGTTTTAGCGGTGGAGACTCTGATACTCTGAGAAAAGCCATTGGTAAAAAGAATGCTAAACTCATGGGTCAAATGAAAGACAAGATGATTGATGGTGCTATGTCAAAATCTGGTATCAGTAATAAATTCATGGAAAAATTCTGGAAGCAGCTTGAAGATTTTGCAGCCTATTGTTTTAACAAATCTCATGCAGCTTGTTATGGCTTAATTGCTTACCAGACGGCATTTTTAAAGGCTAATTATCCCAGCGCATTTATGGCCGCCTTGATGACCAGTGACTATGATGATTCAGAGAGACTTAGTATTGAGATTAATGAATGTCAAAAAATGGGCATTGCTGTCTTGCCACCTGACATAAACGAATCATTTTTAGAGTTTGCTATTGTCAAAGAAAATAAAGCACAAATTAGGTTTGGAATGTTGGCGATTAAAAATGTTGGTACTAATAGCGTAGAAGAAATCATATCAATTAGAGAAAAGGACGGTCCATTTAAAGGGATAGAAGATTTTTGTAGCAAAATAAATCCTCGTGTAGTAAACCGAAAAAACCTTGAAAGTTTAATAAAGGCTGGTGCTTTTGATAAGTTTGAGGATCGATCTGTTCTCTTGTTCAATATAGATAATCTGATTGCTTTTGCTAATCGCTCACGTAAGGAAAAGGAAAATGGCCAAATAGATTTATTTGGAGATCAAATAAACTCAGCAACATCGACTCTTATTATTGAAAATAAGAATTTAAAAACAAAGTCCGAAGAAAAATTAGCTTGGGAAAGAGAACTGCTTGGAATTTATTTGACTGAACATCCACTTGATTCATATAAGGATTATTTAGCTTTGAACACAGTTCCAATATCTGAGCTTAAACTAGTAGTGCCAGATAAGAAAGTCAAGATTGGTGGAATGGTTACTGAGTTACGTTCGATTACAACAAAGAGTGGTCTTAAAATGGCATTTGTAATCTTAGAGGATCTAACAGGTACTGTTGAGATGGTACTATTTCCTCGTCCGTATAAAGAATATTTTTCAATTCTTGAAAAAGATAAAGTATTTAAAGCAGTTGGAACGGTGAATGAGAGAAATGGTGAACCAAAGTTTAGTTTAGAATCGGTTACTACTATTTCTAAAGGAGAATTAGAATCAGCAATGAAGAATAAGTCAATGAACAAGCATGAAAATAAAAAGGACAACTCAAAAAAATCATCATTGTATATTAAGCTAGATGATTCTAATGATGAATCAGTTTTAAAAAACCTTAAAAAAATTATTGATGAAAATGATGGTGATTCTGAAGTCATTCTAGTTATTGGTGTCGACGATAAAAGGCAAGTCATTAAATTGCCTAATCATGTAAATATAGTTGATGAATTGGTGAGTCACCTGGAAGATATTGTTGGCGAGGGAAGGGTGGTTATTAAATAACTACAGGATAGTGCCACTGCCATGAGACAAAATAAGATCAACCATAATTAGACTGATTGCAACAGTATCTAGCATACTATGGTGAACAACAAATTCTTCGCCTTTAACAATAAATTTATGCCAACTTTTGATATGTTTATGAATATAATATAGGGCGAATAGACCTGCCAGAATACTGCCAACAAATAAGCCCCAAGGCGCATAACCAGTTGTTAATATTTGGATTCTAGAAATATTTTGTGATGATGCAATATTGGCGCTTACATTTTTTGAAATCGATGATAGATCGATGACACTATTATTGATGCTACCAGGGTTTTTATTAATCAGTTGATTATTTGTATATGAAATATTTGAGGTGACTGGTTTTGCGTAAATTGCGACTATGATTGTTTGGTAGCCCCTACCATTAAAATTCTTACTTGAAGCAATACCGTATCCGACATCAGAATAATCTTGATTCATTAAATTATTGCGGTGTCCTGGACTATTAAGCCAAGCGGTTGAAACTTGGTCACCTGAACTAAAACCGTAGGCTAGATTTTCAGCTGCAGCTTGAAATTTATAACCAGATTGGCTTATGAAATACCACGGAGTTTTGCCAGTTTCGGATATGTGTGACCAATAATTATTTTTAACCATATCATTAGCTTTAGTAGTAGCCGCTAAATCTAACTGGCTAGATAATGAAAGTGGCTTTATTCCATAATTTTTCCTAGACTGATTACTAGCATCTAGTAATTGTTGATTTGAAAATGCAGATTTAGAGTGACTTAACTGATAGCTACTATATCTCGTCCAAATCAAATTAATAGCCAATCCAATAACCACAATTACAAGCAAAGGAATATATGGCCAATAGGTCTTAACAAATTTATTGGTTCGTTTCTGATGAAGACCGTGGCGCTTATGATTGTAATTAGTAGTTCTTTTTTTGTTTTTTGTGGCTTTAGCCATAACAAATAAATTATATCATAAGCATGTACATATTAAGAAAATCTTAGATGATATAGTGTAATTGCAGTAGCACTAGCAACGTTTAATGATTCTTTTTTTCCGAGCATTGGTATTTCAAGTATTGAATCGGCAACATCTAATAAGGTCTGATTGACGCCATCAACTTCATTGCCAATAATCAGCACTAGTTCATTTTTAGGTGAGTATTGTTTGAGTTTAATAGAATGACTGCTTTGTTCGAGGGCTAATATTTCATATCCAGATTTTTTTAATGAATTAATTTTATTTTTTATGTCTTCTTCAAACGATATCTTCAAAAATTTTTCAGCACCGAGAGCAGTTTTATGAATTCTGGCAGTAAGTTTATCTCGAACGTGGGGCATACGATCATCATTGTCTATCTCGGGATATGGAGAATAGCCACTAAAAATGACTTCAGACACACTCATAGCTTCGGCCGTACGCAGAATCGCGCCAACGTTAAGGACGCTTCTGATGTCATTTAGTATTAATATAATTTTTCTGTCGATAACAATATAATAAATTAAGATATAAAAATTACATAGTGCTAATGTATAATAAAATATATGAGTACAGATTTTCGCCAGGATGATACTGTTAAAACTCAGGAAGAAAGAGCTGATTTGGT
>CAITDW010000191.1 GCA_903891235.1 uncultured Candidatus Saccharibacteria bacterium | reverse complement strand
GGGTCTTAAATAAATTTATTAGTTTGAATCAAAATGTAGAATCAATTGACAGATTCTTAAAAGAAGAAAAGCCTAGAATAATTAAAGAAATAGTTAGGTATAAACAAAAAATCACTCATTATGATAAAGAAAGTCATGCAAATCTATATAGCGAAAATATTCATAGTAACGTTGATCAAGAAGTAGAAGATTATCAGAAGACAAGAATAAAGACAGTTACTATGATTGCACCTGATGGTAGCACTAGAGACGTACCAAAAGATCAACAAGCAATATGGGAAAAGAAAGGAGCTAGAGTAGTTAAATGAAAGAAAATAATTTTTGGGCTGAGCTAGATACGCAAAATACTAAACCATCAAATGTTTTGAATGGCAGTAGTTTTTGGGATGCATTAGATGCGCAAAGTTCAGCAAATACTCAACCACAAAACCCAACTATTGGTAATCGTGTTGCATCTGGAGGAAAGGCTATAGTTGCTGGTGCGGGTGGTGCAATTCCTGATACCGCTGCACTTGCTTATAATTTACCAGTAATGGGCATTAATAAACTACGTGATATAGCTTACCCCGATAGAAAAAAAGATTTTCCATTAATTCCATCTGCTACAGAAGCAATAGATAGAGGTATAGATACTGCCACAAGTGGGTATACTAATACTCCAGAAGATCAAAAACATATAAACGAAGCTTTAAAATTTGGCGCATCTGTTGCTACAGGAGGTGGCTTAGCTAAAGGTAGTAATAAAGTATTATCAACTGTTGGAAAATTTACAGGTAGCACTGACAAAGCTCAAATCGCAGGAGCGGCGGCAGCTGGTGGCACTATGTCATATTTAAACGATCAAGGAGTATCAACTGCTGAAACTCTTGGTGGTGGATTAGCTGCAAATATAGGAGTTAATGCCTCTCCTAATTTAGCCAAAGGAGGTGGAAACTTATTAGCCAAAGGAACTTTAGGGTTAGTTGGACTTGGTAAGGGTAAGTTAAATTTAGAAGCTGCAAAGGCAGCGCAGGATTTAGATATTGCACTACCAAAAGCAGCTGCTAGTGAAGGTAAAGTCATCGCTTTAGCTGATCAGTTTTTAAGCAAAGCTCCGATTGCTGGTAATATCATGCAAAAAAGATATTTAAACATGGCAAACAAAGTCACAAAAGAACTTGATAATGCTTACGATAGTGTAATTTCTTCAAAAGAATTAGTTGGAATCGAAGATAGAATTGATCAGTTATATACTAACGCAAAAGAAGTTTTGCCAAAAGATTCTGTGGTTGTTCCTCAAAAAATAACAACTATGACGGAAAATATCAAAAATGAGTTGGCTAAATCTGCTTCGTTATCTGCGGGAGAAAAGAAAGTATTAAGCGTTGTTAACGATTATGAAGAAAAATTTGCTCCTTATGGTATTAAAAGAATACCATCGCCAGTTGAGGATTTAGTAGCTAGCCAAGATTCATTAAGTAAAGTTATAGATTGGAAAGATACTAACGTTAATTGGTTAAAAGAAAAAAAAGCTGCTAGTTATATAAAAAAATTACACAATGCTATTAGCAATGATCTTGCAGAATACGGAAAGAAAAATCCAGATTGGTATAATTATTATAAACAAGCAGATAATTTATTTTCTAAAAAATCTAAAAGGCAAGAAGTGCAAGATTTATTTAGTGGAGTTGAAAATGCAGCAACAGGGGAATTATCTTATAATAGTTTATCAAAAATATTACATGATGAACAAACTAAAAATAGGCTTAAGAAAATAACCTCGCCAGAAACTTTTAATCGCTTAGAGAAATTAGGAACTGTAGCTAGATCTATGGCTATTAAAAATAAAAATTTACCTAATCCATCTGGGACGGCGTCAACTATAGCATCAGCAAATGTTATTGGTGGTATGGTTGGGGTAGGAAGTTATGCGACTGCCGTAGCTTGGCCACTAGTGGTAAAATATATTATAACCGCACCAACTTTAGCTCATTTTCTAACTGATAAAAAATCCTTAGATTTAGCTATTAAATTTGCCGAGAATAGCAACCCTGCTAATACCGTAAAATTTAGCCAAAGAATGAAAGCTATTACTGGATATACTCCTGTAACTCTACTAAGAGAAGCGCAAAAACTAGAGCAAGAAAACCAAGAAGAGAGTAGCGATAAATCAGGTGAAAAGTTTGATTGGTTGCATGGTTGGTCATTAGATAAGGGATCTAAGCGTATAGAAGATAACAAAGCCAAACCAAAGGGACAGGCTTTAAACAAATTATTAGATAGCAAGACATCTCATGAAATTACAAAAATGCTCAGGGCTAGCCCTTTTGATTAGACAACTAAACATTTAAATCTCCGTAATTGTTATAGGGTAGGTTGCTTCAACCTGCTTTTTCTTCAAGATATACATTGGAGTCTTCATGCCTTTAACGTCTTCAAAAGTAACATTTCCATCAGTCCAGAATACTTGATAATCACATAAATACTTAACGCCGCCTGATAAATAAAAAGGGACTTGCCTAAGGAAAAAAACTACTTCGCCGTATTTTTGCAAAAGCTTTAGTTCCGTATAACGCTTATGCTCTTTTTTAGAGGCAAATCTAATTCCGTCATCAGTAACAGGTTTGGCTTTAAATTTGTGTTTTAACATAATTATTATTTCCTTTTTGCAATAATGAAGTCATACAACTTCTTGCTTTCATCCAAGATGTCGTTTAAATGATGAATCTTATTCTTGCTTAAAATCAATTCTACGCATTTTAGCATTAGTTCTTGATCGCTTAATCCATTGATTTCTTCTTCACTCATTTACTCCGCTCCATAACATGAATTCTGCTTGTCGTCTTTTGACTAAGCCTTCTAATATCTTGCCACGAACTATAACAACACCATTTTCTTTACTAAAAAACTTATTAGCAGCACCATTATAATCTTTGGCATTAAGATTTTTTAAACCTTGACTAGCTTTAAAATTATAACTACCCCAGTTGTAAATAAGACTTGATATGGCATCAAATTGCCCTTGTTTTAAGGGAGCAGTCACTGAATTATTAATAGTATCCTCAGCTAATTTAACATCAGTTCTTAACAATTCGTAAGCTTGTTCTTTTGTAATAGGGCTTGTAACTTTTGCCATATTATGATATTTACGATCTATTACATGGTCATATCCCACAGTAAGTTTTCCTGCTGGGCAAGTGTAAGGATAAGCTTTGAATCCCTCGAATCTTTTAATTAGGTCTATACCTTTTAAAGAAGTTTTCATCTATAACTCCCATATTTAGTTATAAAACTTAAATCTTCTTTTAATTTTTTTGGAGTATTAGGACTTAAATCAATATCTATTCCAGTTTCTTGTTTTATTATTTCTTCGGAAATTTCTTCAATAGAGTTATCGTTACCGAGTATATATATTGAAGCAAAGCCAATAACTACTGATAAAAAAACTATGGAATATCTAGTTAAGATAATTTTTTTTAAGAACTTTTTCATAAACTCCTGCGCTTTGAATATTGACAAATTGCGAGAGCTTTAAAAAAGCTAAAAACTGAGTATGAAATAATAATCTCGCAAGGATCAATACATTATATGTACAAATGCAATATACTAAAAAGCTTATGCTTTTACAAGGTTTATACGTTATTAAAAATGTTTTTTAAAAATTTGGCTAGATTTTTGCTTTGAGTTGAAATAGGATTATATTTTAAATTAATTTATGAGGTTTTTTATGAAAGGATATGGTGATTTAATGGGTACAGCTCAATCAATAGCTTTGCAAAAACTTGTAGCAAAAAACACAAAGCAACAAATGGATTTTGCTGCAAGTGAAAAAAGATCTGTGGAAATCAAATATGGTCATTGTGAAAAGGCCAACGCTTTTAAAGATCCAATGAGAAAAGAAATTGAAGATCTTTGGGTTAATTTAGGCAATAGATTAAACGAAAGTTTAGACACTGTTAATGGTATTAAACAAGAAACAATAGTTAAAGTTTGGGATTTATCTAAATTTGAATTAGATAGCATTGTAAAAGCTTCAAAAGCTCACACAAATCAAGTTGAAGCTTATCAAGCAAGAATATTAAATTGTGGTAATGTAAGCCAAGCAGATACTGTTTATGCTGATTTGGAACTTTATCATCAAAAAGAAATG
>CAITDW010000190.1 GCA_903891235.1 uncultured Candidatus Saccharibacteria bacterium | reverse complement strand
TAGATCAGGAAAAGCAATTACCGATGAATACTATACGGATAAATTTTTAGATGATAGTTCTAATTTAGCATTTTTAACATCTGGAGATTACACCTCAGAAGCCCTCCGGTTCGAAACCCTCTACGATAATGAAGTAAATTATCTGACAAATGTTTTAGAAAATAAATACGAGTACATTGATAGTGATGAGGCTATGTCACACATACAAGGCTTCAACCACGGAGTAGCCCAAGCAATTGAAATGTATGTGCAGATATCTGAAGAAATTATCATTAAAAATATTCAAGACTATCGAAATAATTAATTTTATATATCTAGTATTGAACTGATAATATATAGTCAATGAGAAGTATTCATCCAAGCCAAATTAAAACTAAAAATTTCAAAATTAAATACTTAATATTAATATTGATATTGGTTCTTGGAACGGCTGGATATTTCACCTTTAAGCACTTTCAGACTATAAAAACTAATAATGCACAATCATTAAAAGCACCGAATAATTCTTCCTCAGGTAAGCCTATTAAATTCATCGCAACTGGTGACTGGATCGCACACGGTTCGATTAATAATCAAGCATTACAGTCTGATGGTAAATATAACTATATGCCTATGGTGCAGGATTTTTTACCAATCTTTAAAAATGCCGATATTAAATTTTGTAATGACCCAATATTAAATGGAGGTGAAAGCCTGGGAATTAGTGGTTACCCAAAATTTAATTCACCTACAGAATTTGTTACAGATATGGGGAAGTTAGGCTGTAATTTAGTTAATACGGCCTCAAATCATTCATTCGACTACACACAGGCTAATATAAATAATTCAGTCTCAGCTTGGCAGTCAGTTCCTAATATGCTCGCTGTAGCAGGAGAAAACCAAAATTCCGACCAACAAAATACGGTTCATTACTTTAGCATTAAAGGCTTAAAATTTGCCTTTCTGGCTTATACTGCATATTCAAACAACGACTCACCAGTACTTAATAGCTATGGAGTAAACACGTATACTAATGCTTTTGCACAAAAACAAATCGATAAAGCAAAAAGTGCAGGGGCTAAATTCATAATTGTAAGCATAAGATGGGGTACCGAATATTCAACGTCAACAAATCCAGAACAAATCAAAATTGCTCAATATCTTGCTGATCAAGGCGTAAATCTAATACTTGGACATGGATCTCATGAATTACAACCAGTGGCTCAGATTAAAGGAGCTAATGGTAATTCAACCTTGGTTTGGTATAGTCTAGGTAATTTTCTCAACGCCCAGGAACCACCAGAAACTTTATTTAACGGGATAGTTGGTATGAATATAGATCCAAAAACTCAAGCTATTAGCAATATTAAGTATCTACCAATATATATGCATTATGAATGGACAGCAGCCCAACAAATCGCTGATGATACAAATTCACGTAATAATCTACATTTATTTCTTTTAGAAAATGCTAGGCAATCTATGCTCGATTCTCAACAGCTAAAGACAACGATCCCAGATCAAAAAGCTAGAATCTCGAATACACTTAATTCATTAGGTCTTAATATCCCACTTATTTCCTCTCAACAATTACAATAGAATAATTAGTTAAATTCCTACGACTTTTTTGACCTTATCCAAATGGTCTTGTGCTTGTGGTTGAATGAGTAGAGCGTTATCTTTAAGTATTTTATCTATCAATGCTGGATCCTTAATAATATTAAAATAATCTTCTGACATTTTTTGAAACCTATCGATAATGATGTTTAATAGTTCGTCTTTAGCTTCTCTCCATCCAATAGTTTTATTAACAAGCTGATCAACAATTTTTTTGTTCTGCTCATTGCTAGAAATGGAAGAATAAATCTTATAGAACACTGTGTCTTTGATTGACTCTTCAGTATGATTATCTTTAGAATCTGTAACAATTTTTTTAACAGCATTATGCCAATCTTCAGTTGTAGCGAACAATGGAATGACATTATTATAGCTCTTACTCATCTTACGACCATCCAAACCAGGGACTTCCTTGACTTCTTCTTTGAGATAATAATTTGGCAGCTTAATTACATCGCTTTTATATCTGGAGTTAAACCTTGTTGCGATGTCTCTGGCTATCTCAACATGCTGGACTTGATCTTTACCAACGGGGACTAAGTCTGTATTGAATATTAAGATATCTGCAGCCATAAGAATTGGATAATTATATAGTCCCATATTTACTTCATTATCTACATCCTTATTGTTCAGGCGATTTAAATCTACAGCGGCTTTATAGGCATGAGATTTATTCATCCAACCCTTAGGGGTGAATGAGTTAAATATAGTTTGTAGTTCAAATATCTCGGGAATATCTGATTGCCTATAAAGATAGTGTTTCTTATAATCGAAACCTGAGGCGATCATTTGTGCGGCTAGTAAGTGTACTAGATCTCCTAAAGATTGATTTGGACTAAGCGTATTTAATGCATGATAATCGGCAATAAAGAAATAACTCTTAGAGGCTTGATCGGACAAATTAACCATAGGCTGGATAGCGCCTAAATAATTGCCAACGTGTGGCTGACCTGATGGCTTTATGCCCGTTAAAATTGTTTTATTTTTTATATCCATAGTAATAGTTTTTTTATTAAACTTAATCCTAATATAATTTATTACCTCTAATTAATCAAGAAAAGATGATTAGTCCTATTGAATATATAAATAATCTATGTCTATATATTGTATATGACTTTTGAAAATCTTCCTTCAAATAAGAAAATGTTAGACTATGATCGTGAAACAAGAGTGCTAGCTAATGACTTTATCAATGATAATATAACACTAGATTTAGCTCTTTTTAGGTTAGGTAATAGAGGTTTATATGGCACTTATTTAGCTGGTGAGTTATTACTTGAAGAAGCTAGTACGTCATCTGGGCAGCATAGAGCAATAAAACTCAAAAGAGCTAACCATAAATTTACTTATGTCACAAATTTAAGAGAAAGTGTCAGTAATAATAGAGATTTTGTAACAACGGCCAGAGCCAGCCTAAGAAAACAACAAATACCAATTTTTCATTCCATGCTAGCTAATTATCGATTACCCAATCAACAAATAATGGAAGATCGATATGAAGGACTTGTTAGATTATCTAATAGACTATTAGATCATTCGACTGAATACAGATATGCAAAAGATGATGATGCCATTGAGCTAAGAGGCATATTGGGTGAAATGGCAGTTTTATTATTATTACAAAGATTTGCTATTAATGAGCTTCCTGAATCATCTTGGATACCAGTTCAAAGCTATTTTAGTGAAGATCACGGTGGAAACTGTATTAGCACAACAACTAATCCAGCTTGGGATATTAATATATTCACGCAACTAGATAGAACTGAGCCCATACAACAAACTTATAAAATTCAAGTTAAAACACATGAAAAAGATTTTTTACCATATCAAGAATCTGCACTAGACATAATAAACATCAATCAAGATTTATCGCTTGATGAAAAAGAGAGTAGAATAGCTAGTTTAATTATAAGATCTTGTTTGGCTGAGAAGAAAAATCCTAATAACTGCGAACGAATTGCTTCGATGCTCGATGAGAGAACCGATAGAATGCTAGATAAAATTGATAGTTTTTAATTAAAATCGATGTTTTATTTTATCAGTTTCATCAATTATTTCTCTTTGCAAAATTTCTTCTAAAATATCCTCAATTGTAACGATACCAATGATTTTGTCATTTTTTTCTACCGGTAATAAATGAGCTCCGCCGGTTAAAAACTTCCTAAACAATGTATCAAGAGCTGTCATGCTGCCAACGAGCTGTGAAATATGCAAATATAGATCCTTTACTTGATAAGATTCCGTATCAAAATTAATATCTACAAGGTCTTTCATTAGTAAAATACCATGATAAACCGTTAAATTCTCGTTAAAAATTGGTATTCGACTATAGCTCATATTTTTAATCTGATCAATAACTTCTGGAGTTAAGTATGTGTTCATTGTCATCCAATAAGTATTTTCAATAGGGGTCATGATTGACCTTGTTTGCTTATCACTCAACTGTAGAGCCCCCATCATAATCTCTATCTCACTATCATCAAGTTCACTACTTTTTTGATGAGTATGTTCTGCAATTAAGATACCTAATTCATTTCTACTCATAAATTCCTTAGTTTCTTGTCCAACTATCTTATTCAGTAATAATTCAAGTGGTTTGGATAAAGGATATGTTAGTACGATCATAATATTCATAAAAAAAGATAATCTGCCTGTTAGTATCAGTGAATGCCTAATAAAGATTGCTTGAGGAATAACCTCACTAAATACTACAATGAATACAGTTGATAGAATTCCCGCTGCCCAGCCATTCATTATGTTATGCAAGACTAATGAAGTAGCTGATATAGCTCCAACATTAGATATTATTATACTAGCTATAGTGAGATGAGAGTTTCTTCTTAAGGGTAATATTCTTTTGGCATAAATATTGCCAAGCTTAGCCTTACGCTCTAGATCAGAAATATTTAAAGATAAAAGCGAAACATTCAAACCAGAATATATTCCCGAAATTGAGACAAGAAGGAAAAATATAATAACTGAATCTATAACATTCATTGCTAGTATCATATTATATATGAAATCTAAAACAATAAAGAATTATTCCAATAATGCTATATAATTTTATATAACTAAATAGGTAAAAACGTGGAAATAAAACTTACAAATAACCATACATACATGACAACTCTTTGGGCAAGTCTTTTTACTGGCAGTCTTGGAGGAGATTATTTTTATAGAGGACATAAATTTTTGGCTGTTATAAAATTATTAAGTATAGGTGGATTTGGAATTTGGTACATTTATGATATCTATAATTATCTGTTTGAATTAAAAGAGATTGATGAAAATGAGATCAATGAAAAAGATAAATTCGACAAAAAAACATTTATAATCAGTCTAGTAATAGCCTTAGCGTTCACTACTTTTTTCTATACAGCCTTAAAGGTATTCCATCATAATTCTCAACCAACCTCTCAGGCTTTCATAATTAGCTTAGATCATGGGCTGAAAACATTTCTTATGGAGCTGTATGTTGTATTTTTTAGCTATTTTATTGCCATAGAAATTGTCATAGGTATCTTATCCTTTTTAACTTTTACAATTATTGACTCTATTCGCAGAAAGAAACATGGTTGGATTTTTATAAATGTATTAAGCGTATTGATTGGTTTTATTTTTATTAATCTCTACTATTACTTGTATGTAAGAAATATAAAAACAAAAAGAACTATTTAGTTATATAATCAGTATATGAGAAAGAAATATTGGGTAATCTTAACTGTAATAATCCTAGCTATTATCGGAATATTTCTATTGACTCGAATACATAATAATAAAGTTGGAAATTTGAAACCTAAACCAACGTCAAGCTATGTTGCAATCGGTGATTCAGTATCTGCTGGAGTCGGCTTACTTTATGATAGTGATTCCACTGCTTGCGACAGAACCAACCAATCATACCCATATCTATTATCGACTAAATATAATTACAGTCTTTTTAATTTATCTTGTTCTGGGGCAACATTTCGGTATGGTATTAACGGATCCATGGACGTAAACAAACTAACAATTCAGTCCCAAATTAATCAGTTAAAAAGTTTACCAAGACCTAAAATAATAACCCTGACAGCTGGTGCTGACGATTTAGATTGGACTCAGATAATATCTAGTTGTTATATTAGTAATTGCCAAATTAACCAAAATCCTGGAGAATTTCAGGCCAAACTTAATCTGGTTCAAACGGGCCTAAAAAATACCTTAAATAGTCTTAAAAGTATATATAAAAATAGTCCTCCTAAGATTTATATAACTGGATATTATAACCCTTTTCCTAGTTCCATCGGTTCCAGCTGTCCGGATCTTAAGAATCTAAACTCAGATAAATTAGCCTATTTAAAATCAGATTTAAACGATCTCAATCAGGTACTTCGTGATACTTCAAAAGACTATAGCACTACAAAGTTTGTTCCACTAGATTTTTCTGGCCATGAACTTTGTAGTGATATGCCATATGTTCAATCATTAACGGATAGCGCTCCTTATCATCCAACATTAAATGGACAACAATATATTGCAGATCAGATTACAAAAATGACATTAGCTCATTGATAGTCTATACTTAGTAATATGATAGAGGTAAAAGAGTTAACGAAAATTTATGGCAAAAAGGATGCAGCTTTTAAGGCCTTAGATAATGTTTCGTTAGTCATTGAAAATAAATCAACTGTATCTATTATTGGAAAAAGTGGATCGGGTAAATCGACTTTAATGCATATCATGAGTGGGCTCGATGAACCAACTAATGGCACAGTAGTAATTGATGATGTAGATATTTTTAAAATGAAAGAAAAAAAGATTGATTCCTTTAGATCTTCAGAGATGAGTTTCGTTTTTCAATCCTTTTTTGTTGAAGCTAATGCAACTTGCTATCAAAATGTTATGTTGCCTTTAGAAATCGCAAAAATTGGCATTACTAAGAGAAAGAAGATGGTTATGGAGGCTCTTAAAGCAGTCGATTTACAGGATAAAGTTAACGCAAAAGCATCAACCTTATCTGGTGGTCAAAAACAAAGACTAGCTGTAGCTAGAGCAATCGTTAATAAACCATCGATATTATTTGCTGATGAACCAACAGGAAATCTCGACAGTACAAATGGTGATAAAATTATTGACTTGCTTTTTGGCTTGAACAAATCACTTGGTTGTACACTCATAATAGTCACGCATGATCCTGATATAGCCAAAAAGACATCAATGAGAATATCGATTAAAGATGGAAAAATTGAAGGCATCGAAAAGGGACCAAAATAATGCAGTTTACAGATATAATTAAACGATCTCTAAGAAACCTGCAAAGCTCAAAAGCTCGAACAATTTTAACTGCTTTAGCCATAGCCGTTGGAACCTTTGCTTTAACTCTAACTCTTGGCGCAAGTAATGGTGCGAAAGAGTATGCCAATAATATTGTTAAGTCTAATTTTGATCCTACTGAATTGATTGTGTCGAAAGACCCTAATCTATTTAGTAGCCAAGACGCAACCAAGCCACAAGTCTACAACCCAAGCTTTGGATCGATCTCTACTTTCGGGGGCGAAACAAGACAGGTACAATATCTCAATAGTGCCGATCTAGCTAAAATAGCAACAACGCCAGGAGTTTCTTCAGTGCAACCAGCAATTACAGTCAGCCTAAAGTACATAACGAGAGATGGGCAAAAAAAATACATTGGTACATTAGCACCTTATAACTCTTATCAAAAACCTGATCTACTAGCCGGAACTATTCCAGATAATATTCCAGATAAGACAGTGATTCTACCGCAAGGCTTCCTTAGCGCTCTAGGATTTTCAAACGCAAAGGCTGCAATTGGTCAAAATATTAGACTGTCTGTCCAAAACCAAACCAATCAAACGCCTTCATCAGCTTTAATAAATTCACTTGCTGCTCTTAACTCGACCAGCAACGCTTCTCAAGAGACCAATTTCAAAATTATAGCTGTCTCAGCAACCCCGTCAACAACAATTTCAGCAGCGACTTCACTATATCTATACACCAATTTAAATCAAGTAGAATTATTAAATAATTACATATATTCAGGGACGAGTAGCTACCAAAAATACCTTACAGCCTATGCTAAAGTTACGGACGGAACCAATTTAACCAAACTCAATAATGCTAAATCATTAGTTAAAGCTGAAGGCTATAGTGTTCAAACAGTAGTTGACACTGAAAAACTAATAACTCAGTTTATTGGAGTTATTGAAGGTATAGTTACATTATTCGGACTTATCGCGATAATTGCTTCACTATTTGGAGTGGTTAACACTATGTATATTAGCGTTCTTCAAAGAACTAGAGAAATCGGACTAATGAAAGCTCTTGGAATGCATAGAAGAGATGTCTCAAGGTTGTTTAGGATCGAAGCTGGGCTTATTGGACTACTTGGTGGCATTATTGGCTCAATCATAGCAGTTGGTCTCGGAGTGGCTCTAAACCCTGTCATATCCAATAAACTTGGGCTAGGTAATAGCAGATTACTAATATTCAAACCGTCGCAAATTATTATTCTAATAATTGTTTTAATTATTGTTGCTATCATCGCAGGACTATTACCCGCCAGAAAAGCAGCTAAGTTAGATCCGATTGAAGCATTAAGGACAGAATAATATGAAAATTGCAGTTATTGGCGCCAGTGGATATATCGGCACTAATTTAATAAAAAGATTACTTATTGAGACTAATCATGAGATCATTGCTCTTTCCAGAAACTCTGAGGCTATGACTCTTGATAACGTGAGATTAAAAAAACATAATATAGACATTTTCGATAAGGATTTAGCAAGCTATGTTAATGATGTAGATGCTATCTACTATCTTATCCATATGATGGAGCAAACAAAAATGGATTTTGCAGAAGCCGAAAAAAAAGCTGCACTATCTTTCAATAAAGCAATTAAGGGGTCTAGAGCAAAAAGAATAATCTATTTAGGTGGTCTTGGTAGTGATCTAGATAATTTATCCAAGCATTTATCTTCAAGACATAATACTGGTTCCATATTAAGACAGGGTACAGTTCAGATTATAGAGTTTAGGGCTTCTATGATTATTGGAAAGGGAAGTATAGCCTACGATATTGTAGTAAATCTGGTTCATAAGTTACCGGTTCTTTTAGTGCCCAAATGGTCTGAAACTCTGTCTCAACCAATTGGACTAGATGATGCTATTTCATATTTAATTACTTCGCTAGATCTAAGAAATAGACAGAATCTAATTATAGAAATTGGTGGCCCCGAAAAAATGTCCTATCAAGATATAATTAGACATTACTCAAAGTGGCAAGGCAAGAAAAGATTAATAATCGAGATTCCAATCATACCAGTTTCAGTATCGGCATGGTGGTTAAATCTATTCACTCCAAAAAATCAGGCAAAAGTTGGCCGAGCTATGGCTGAATCATTAGCTAATGAAATGATTGTTACTAACTTATTGTCGGAGAGATTATTTCCTAAAATTCATCCAAAGCCAATCGATAAGATTTTTATATAGAAGCTTTGTCTGAGTAGGCTCTTAAAGCTTGTAGGGCCATTTGATCAAAATAGATTACAGGATTTTCGATTTCACAGGCATCAACATCATATATATAATCATCCTCAACTTTTGTAATTGTTTGATCTGGTCTTAGAGTGGTAACAGTACCATCATACTCAATAGCAGTATGTGTACCGTCTATAAAAGATATTACCTGACCATAAACTCCTTGATCAATACTAATGACATCTGTTCCTTCAATAACAATATAGCGGACAATTTTATCGCCATTCAAATTTCCTATTATGTCTAAGTCATACAGGATTGATTGATTTTTGAATGCTTCCATGGATTATTATTTTAACAAAAATACCCAAATATACAATTTTAATATTTTAAATTT
>CAITDW010000189.1 GCA_903891235.1 uncultured Candidatus Saccharibacteria bacterium | reverse complement strand
GTACAATTCTGTGATATCTTTTTTCATGCCTGTGTTTGCTATTTTTTGTTAAAAAAGAGTTTTATCACAGGCGCTAGCACCTTACAACCCTTATATCTACTGTATATTCATGCAATCCTTATCCCGAACTGGGGTAAATTGATGCGCTAGCAAACGCTGGGTGCGAAAGGAAATATATTTTTACAGACACCACCTCGGGTGCAAAGTCAGAAAGATTAGGTTTGCAAAAATGTATTGACCAATTGCAAGCAGGAGATACATTAATTGTTTGGCGTCTTGATAGATTAGGCCGTTCTATGAAGCATCTGGTTGTATTAATAGACGATCTAAAAGAAAAAGGAGTGGCATTTAAATCGATTTGTGATGGTGTTATTGATACTACCACAGCTTCGGGTGATTTTATTTTTAATATATTCTCATCCCTAGCGCAATTTGAACGTCGTCTTATTCAAGAGAGAGTAAAAGCTGGACTTGAAGCCGCTCGCTCTAGAGGTAAAAAAGGTGGTCGTAGAAAAATTGTCGTCACGAACCCCAAAGTTGTAATGGCTAAGAAAATGCACAAAAATCATGGAATGAGTATAGATGACATTTGTCAGAGTTTAAAAATATCTAGAGCTAGCTTTTATCGTTATCTTAATATGTAAATTGAAATGGATCTAATATTATGCCGCAAGAACTAATAGAGTTAATAGGATTGATTGCTGGCTGCCTTACGTGTAGCGCACTAATACCCCAAATTATCAAAATATGGAAAACACGCTCGGTAAAAGATGTTTCTATACTTACATATATACAATCTCTCATTGGGGTGTCTTTATGGATTGTATATGGAGTTTCGAACAACCTTATAGCATTGATAATATCAAGTACGGTTAGTTTAATATGTAATATTATTGTAATAGCCATGAAACTCAAATGGAAATGAGGTAATAATCTTTTGAGTCTGTAATTTAGGTCTAGGTTTACTGGTTAATACGCTTCTCTAATTCTTCAAATAGCACCAACTTTAACAAGTTACTTAAACTACGTTTTTCTTTTTTTGCGACATGTCTTAATAATCCTATCTGGTATTGGTTAAATGTTAGTCTCATGTTGTAACTAGGAGAACCTTCTTTATCAGCATTACGCCAAGATTCGAGGTTTTCTATAATGTCATGAGTTCTTGCTCCTTTAGCAAATTCTGCCAATGCTTGTTTATCAATTACAGTTTGAACTTCTATTGGCTCTATATCATCTGTATCGAGTGAAAATTTAGAATTACGCATTTGTAAATATCTCATTTATTAATAAGTTAATTTCGGTTATAGCCTTTGGATTATCATATACTATTACGCCTTTACCATCAGCAATTGCATCACGATAAACTTTGCGTTCATGAATAATAACATCTGATACTTTTGCTATATTAGATTGAGCTAGCAAAGATATGGCTTCTTTGTCTTCGTTCAAATTATAATGAGTAGAAGCCATAGATATTATTGTATAAGCATCAAGTTTATTATTGAGACTTCTTGCAAGTTTAATTAATTGTGTCATATGTTTACTAGTCTCAAGATCTGGCTGTGAAGCTTTAAGAGGAATATACATTTTTTCACAAGCTACCATTGCAGTTCTTAACTCTTCGGAATCTCTACCACCAGCATCTATAATTACGTGTTTATATCTGGTAGATAAATCTTTAATGGTGTCATATGTATCCCCTGTTTTTTGAATAGAGAACACTTTTGGTAAGTCAGAATAAAATTTATTACGCCGTGTTAACCACTTTGTAGATGTCCCTTGTGGATCACAATCAACAATAACTATTTCATGACCTTTATGAGCTAATGTTACGGCTATATTAGTTGATATAGTAGATTTGCCAGTTCCGCCCTTTTCGCCGCCAATTAATAAAATCATATTATACCCTTTTAAAGCTATAACATATACCAATGTGTAGGTAATGTGTCAAGTATGACTTATTATGATGTAATACTAGTATCGTAATGACACATTTTATGTGTCAAAATTATGCTAAATATGTGTTATAGTGACACCTACATTGTAATTAATATTAGATTGCTTGTTTCTTATATTATCTCGGTTTTTATTTAGTTGGCTTGTCCATTGATAATTGCTATAATTCAAACAATTAACTACCTTGCGAGATTATCAATGTTAACTGCTAGTCACCACTGTACAAGTGAGTATAAAAAACGTTTTCTTTTTTATAAACCTCATCTTAAACAAGAAAAATTTCACGCTGCTAGTACCAAGGCTATAGAACGTTTGTTTTTAGCTGGTAATAGAACGGGGAAAACTTATTGCGGTTGCGTTGAAGATGCTATTCATTTAACTGGTGTTTATCCTGATTGGTGGACTGGTCATAAATTTAATCATTCTATCACAGTTTGGGTTGCTTCTGAAAATTACGAAATCACCAGAAACGTTTTACAAAAAATGTTGATAGGTGGTTATTCTTTGGACGGCCATTTTACAGATGGATTAATTCACCCGAGTTTAATCTTAAAAAAAGCTATGCTATCAGGCGTTAATGGAGCTGTTGATTATGTACAAATTCAACATTCTAGCGGCGGAGTATCTAGTCTTTATTTCAAATCATATAAACAAGGTAGAGAGAAGTTCCAAGGAGCAAGGTGTCATTTAATACATTTAGACGAAGAACCGCCAAAAGATGTCTATACTGAGTGTAGCATGAGACTTGCAGATGTTGACGGGATGGGGCAGGGCAGGCTTATTCTTACGATGACACCGCTTAAAGGTTACACTGAAATGATGTCCTATTTTTTAGAGCATCGAGTTACCAAGAAAAAGGCGGAACAAGGAGAAATCCAGTCCATTGAAGAACTGCAACAAGAAGATGAAGTAATAAGAACTGACCCAGAAATCATTTTTAATGGTAAATATTATATTCAAGCTTCGTGGGATGATAATACTCATTTATCAGAAGAAACCAAGCAACAACTAAGAAGTACCTTAAAACCTTATGAATTAGAGGCTAGGGAAAAAGGAATACCGAGTGTTGGTTCTGGACTTGTATATCAAGTTATGGAATCTGAATTCTTAGTAGAGCCGTTTGAAATACCTCATTATTGGCCTTGTGTATTTGGAATGGATGTCGGTTTCTTTGCGCCGACTGCCGTTGTATTCATGGCTCATGATAAGGACAATGACATACTATACATTTACAAGGAATATTCAGTTACAGAAAAGACAGCCGCTCAACATGCTGCATCGTTAATGATAATGGGTTGTGACTGGATACCTGGCGTCTGTGATCCAGCAGTCAATCAAGGGTCTCAAAGAGATGGAGAAAAGCTTATTGATGATTACGCAAAAGCTGGCTTAAAACTAAACAAAGGCAAATATGCTAAAGAACTGGCCGTGGATTCGGTACTGGAGCGTATTAGAACTGGTCGTTTTAAAGTGTTCAAGACTTGTCGTAAGTTTATGGATGAATGGCGTGGATATTCAAGAGACGATAAAGGGAAGATCAACAAAGGGCGAGATCACTTAATGAATGCTTTAGAATTTGTTATTTTAGATGGTCTGCCCATGTCTAGAACTAAAAGACAGGTTGAAATGCGATATAACTATAACGACAAACCAAGGTTTTTTTAAATGAGCGATTCAAACACAGTAAGGATATTATCAATTGATGGTGGGGGAATGCGAGGTTATATTTCTTCCAACTTTATGGGATTATTTGTTAAGCAGTGGGGAATAAATCCCAATGAAATCTGGAAATATTTTGATGTTATAACAGGCAGCTCAATTGGTGGTATCCAAGCGTTAGCTTATTCTATAGGACTCGCCCCATCGGATATTAACAGTTTCTTTACTAATGACGGTCCTTGGATATTTACAACTAGTAGTACATCGCCTTCTAGCACCCCATCTACATTAACTAAAGTTAACACTATTGTAGGAGGTCCATTTAGTAATCCTACTTTTTATCCTAGCACCACATCAGGTATCGGTACTATGAGATTAAATAGTAAATTAACATCAGTATTTGGCACGAATACCTTACAAAATGCCTTAACTAACGTATTAATAACATCCTTTGAGAAAAATGATGTTAATCCTGATTTTTCTCAAACTACAAATACACCTGTTTATTTTTCCAACAGTAGCATTGTTCCTATTTTATCAGGACAAAGCAATTCAATGGTTGATGTTGCTATGTCAACAAGTGCCGCTCCTCTGTATTTCCCTGCATGGAATATCGGAGCAAACTCATATATAGACGGTGGTGTTACACAAAATAATCCTGCATCATTTGCCTTGGCCATGGGCAGATCTCTTAAACCGACTGCTACCAGATTTTGCGTCTTATCAATAGGTACAGGACTTGGAGATGTTGGATTTCCTGCGCCGACCACTACTCTACTACAGAAAGCTAAAAGAGAATTATTAGAATTAAATAGTGATCCTAAGGCTTATGGTGATAAATGGAAATTATCTAGTAAAGAAGTTAAAAATTTACAAAATGCTGTTGGAAATTTAAAAGCGTTAGAAGGAGCTAATTTAATTATGTATTTACTAGGAGCTATGACTACTGGCCCTCAAGAAATAACTGCTCAAGAGTTAAACATAAGAGCTAATTATACATTAGATAATTTGTATTACTATAGAATGCAATATTACTTACAACCCGATTTAGATACTGAACTAGATGATTCTACACCTGCAATTTTAGCTTATTATCAAAATTCAGTAACACAATATTTTAATAACGATATTGGTAATATAACTAATTTTATAGGTCATTTAACAGTATGAGTTGTGAGATTTTATATAATTTTATATCCCCTGTTACAGGTAAGATTCCTCTTATCAAGGATTATATATTAATCGGCGGCACTGATAATTTTTCCATGATGTCTCCAGCATTAATTGATATGAAACTAACTATTATCAATATCAAACATAACTTTGATAGTTTAGCAGCATCTAGTTTTATAACAGGTTTTCCAAATACACAGTTACCAAATAGTCAAGTTTTAAGCGTTTTAGATGATGGTTATATGATTAATACTGCGGGTATTGTTAGTACTAGCAGCAGCATTCCTCTTCCCGCTTTAGCGTCTAACAATATCTGGATAGGAGACTTAAACAATACGGCGCAGCCTAATCCAACTATAACTATTGATAATTTACCCAATTTAACAACTGGGTATATGTGGTTAGGTGATGATAATAATCGACCCGCAGCAATAGAAGCAGCTTTTGCACCAAGTGATGTAACTTATGTTATCAATACTCCTAGCGTTACTTTGCCAAATGCGCAAGTGTTAAGTGAACTTGGCGTGGGAATGGCTAAAATCATTACTGACGGCAAGTTTGCGATTGCTATTCCAGATGAGGATTACGCAACAGTTGAAACCTTAGAACGACTTGCAGAAGAAGCTGCCGCATCGGCAGAAGAATCCGCAGCTTCTGCGACTGAGGCAGCGGCTTCGGCCACAGAAGCAAGTGCATCAGCTTTAGAAGCTACAGGAGCCGCTGCGGAAGCGACTGGTGCTGCTGCTGAGGCAAGTGCGTCAGCAGCGGGTGCTACAGTATCAGCTTTAGCCGCTGCTGGATCTGCCATATCTGCTGGAAGTTCATCTAGTAGCGCATCTTCATCTGCATCAGATGCTAGTAGTTCAGCTTCTGATGCTCAAGGGTCGGCAACTGATGCTCATAACTATCTTATTACTTTGTTAAATACTGGCATTACCTTAGAGGGAGATATTACGGGTAGTGGAATTTTGAGTAATCCGATTATAACAAACTTTAAACCTAATCCTACTTTACCAGGCAATGGATATGTAAAAATACCTACTGGTATCACTAATCAAAGACCTAGTAATCCAAGTGCTGGTATGCTAAGATATAACATAGAAATTTAATAACCTTGCGAGAAAATTATGACACAATTACCTTTGCCTGTTGGTAAACAGGAATTTCACGACGGAACATCTTGGTTTTCATTAGCAACTGAAAATTGGGTTTTAAACAAAATAACAGATGTACCTGCATGTCTAGTTGGAACTACTGCTAACTTAACTGCTACTTATGCTAACGGCACTACAGGAAGTGGCGCAACTTTAACTAACTCTGGTACTCAAGCAGCTTTTGTTCTTGATGGAGTAACCCTAGCTGTTAACAATAGAGTGTTAGTAAAAGATCAAACAACTGGATTTCAAAATGGCGTATATATAGTAACTAATATTGGTTCAGCTAGTACAAACTGGATATTAACAAGAAGTACAGATTTTGATTCTTCCCCACAAATGATTAGAGGAAATTTCATTGATGTTATTAGTGGTAACTTAAATGCCGTAACAGCATGGATGTTAACCTCAACAGTAGCAACTGTTGGTACTGATTCCATTACATTCGCTAGATTATCAAAAAGCGGGATTGATTCAATTCTAGGCACTACAAATCAAATAACAGTAACTATTGTTAACAACGTTGCAACAATTAGTCTTAGTCCTAACCCTGTGCTATCTGGTACTGGGTCTGTAACAATTCCAACAGGAACTACACTACAGCGACCAACTGTTGGGACAGCTGGCATGGTAAGATTAAATACTAGTTTATAATATGGCTGTAGTTGAATTTAATAACGGTACAAAATGGATAACTTTAGCTACTATAGATTATGTAGCTCAATCTATTTTACATGGATGCGTCAGTAATTGTATCGGCTTGCAATCATAAAGACAAATTCCAGCAATCAAGGGCAGATTTTGGCTAAGATTAAATGCGACTATAAAATAAATTGGGCTAACATTAAGTGATTCTATAATTTTCCTGGCTAAGATTAATTGATTTTATAAT
>CAITDW010000188.1 GCA_903891235.1 uncultured Candidatus Saccharibacteria bacterium | reverse complement strand
TGTTTATAAATGATAATATGACCTCTGTTGTTTAGGTTAAGGGCTCGTGGTGTAGTGGCCTAACATGCCTCCCTGTCACGGAGGAGATCGCCGGTTCAAATCCGGTCGGGCCCGCCAAAAAGTTTATTTAAAAACCCCTATGAAAATAGGGTTTTTTAAATTACATAAAACCTTGAGATTGTAAGTACAATAGCATACATGTCGAAAGGCACGATAACCAAAAAAGGTAATTCCTGTGTATTAGTGTTCCTAGGCTATACATAGATAATAATCACTTGAAGCTAGGGGGTATTGTGAGCGTTGAGGAGCCTATGGTCGGCAAAGCATGCTTATATTACAAAGTAAGAGGAGCTATCCCATTAAACACATTAAAGATCCTAATATATGGCTGCGCAAACAGAGAGACTGGGTAGACAGAAGGTATATTTAATCGATGATACTCCTAGACACCAATGCAATAATCTATTTACACAACAACCAATTGAGTGAAAGTGCAATAAAAACATTAAGAAAATAACCCATAAATACCTATAATATTATTATTGCAGAGATTTTAGAATATAAAGCAATTGATCGGGAAGATATCATTTCTTTCAGGAATTTCTTTGATATCATGAGAAATAATTCCTGTAATAATGAGTAACAAAAAAAAGTTATAGAACTAAGAAAAATAGCTAATATAAGACAGCCTGACGCCATAATTGCGTCTACGGCTATAGTAAATAACCTTGTCCTTTAGACCCATAATGCTTCTGATTTTTCATATATTGCCGGTCTTAAGCTACTCGACCCAATAAAAAGTTCATGCAGTCTCATTTTATATAGTACTTAATCCATCATTTCTAAAATCTTTTATTTATGATTTCTTATTTCACCATAGTTCCTCTATTAATTGAAATGCTTTTTGTATAAGTGATATAATTCGTTTATGAATAAACTAGAGCCACATCCTCACGTAATTAATCCAGATACAATACTTAAACGAGAGAATAATTTCAATAATAAGTTTGCTGTATGGATCGCTACGCATGTAGGAAGTATGTACTGTTTTTATCTCTTTAACCTTATTGCCTTTTTGTCAGCAAAGTCTGCATTTTCTACTCATAATTTAGTTCCAATTGTAAATTGGATTTCATCTAACTGGATTCAACTAGTATTGCTCCCAGCAATTATGGTTGCTCAAAACGTTGCCCAAAAAGCATCTGATGCAAAAACTTTAACTGATCATCATACCCTAACTTATCTAGCCAATCTTCAGGACGAGCAGATGATTGAGCTTAAAAATCAAACTGATATTTTAAATCATATTCAAGCCATGGATAAAAAAGATAGAAACTGAACAAATTTCATGAAATATTTTAAGGCTGAATCTACATTTGATAAAATCTTCGAAACCGGAATTATACTCAAGGGTATTGATGGTTTACTTGAAACCATTGGAGGCTTATTCTTAATTTTAGTTGATCCTAAAAATATTAACGGACTCATAAGTTGGCTTACTAGATCTGAGCTTGCACAGGATCATCATGATTTTATTGCTAATCATCTAAGTGCTTGGGGAAGGAATCTAACAAGAGGTACATTATTATTTTTTGGCATATATTTACTTGTTCATGGAGTTGCTAAGCTTATACTTGTGATAGAGATTTTACGACAACATCTTTGGGCTTACATAGGACTTATAGTCCTAACTGTAATTTTTATCATTTATCAAACTTATGAAATTATTTTTACTCACTCTTTAAGTATGATCTTACTCACCTTATTCGATATAGTAGTTGTTTACCTGACCACAATAGAATATAAAAAGCAACACTTGGCTTTACTGAAGAAGATAAAGTTAAATTAGTTTTTGATTTAGAGTATAATTTGCCACTTTAGCTCAGTTGGTAGAGCGTCGCACTCGTAAAGCGAAGGTCGCCGGTTCAATCCCGGCAAGTGGCTCCACTATCCAGATATCTCTTTTGCAATTGCGGTAAACTTATCAATTATGATGTTTAGAGTACTTTTTTGTGCGAGTGAAGCGTGGCTACCTTTTAGTACTTCTATAGTAATATTTGGATATTTGTTTTTTGGAAAAGTTTTAATCCATGTTTTATATTGTCCAAATGTATCGTCATCAAATTGTATTAAGGATATATTTTGATCTTTGGGGATATCGGGAATGAATTGTCCCATATCTCCATTTGTTAAAGTAGGCATGTTAGCAGCTTCAAACAAAATTGATTTAGGCGACAAATTAAGAGTATTTAAACAGTTCAGGCTAAGGCTTCCTAATAATTTCTGGATGTTCTTCATTTCTTTAAGAACAAGGTTTCCTGATTGCAGTATGTCAGATAGTTGTAATGGTTCTGGATAACATGGTGAAACAGCCACTGAGTAAGGGATATTATTTTTGAATTTATTTTGACATGCAATATTTCCTAATAGAACCATCGCTCCTCTTGATTCGCCATATCCAATCATAGTCTGATTGTCTAATTTAAATAAGTCTGCATTTTTATGTATTGTACTTGAGTAAACACAATAATTGATTAAATTTAATTTCTTTAAATTAGTTATTAATTTCTTTGGATCATTGATTAATCCTTTAATTTCTTTTTTGAATGAATCTCTTTCGCTACCGGGCATTCCTACTAAAATGCTTGGAAGGCCTATTTTAGCGAGTTCTTTTTGAATCACAAGGTTTCTTCCATGAAGCCCTGTCAATAAGGCTGGAGCCATAATAACTGGAATATCAGTAATCTGATTATTTGGATAGCACACATTAAGGCCTATTTTTGTTTCATTATCAAGCTCTAGCCTATATCTATTAATGGTATTATTGTCTATTTTATACGATTCTTTAAGTCGAATGTCCTCAATTGTTGTGAGTCGTATGTTTTCTTGAGACTCAAATCTCTCAGTAAGAGCAATGCTATCTATATCTTTTGAATTAGTTAAAGCAGATTCAATCATGATAAAAATATTAATATTTAGTATTACTATAAGCTTATTAAGTATATTTGCAATAGATATGGGTCTCGACTATCTTACTGAATAAAGTTACAATATAAAAGCAATGGCTATTGAAAGAAAATATTTCCACAATAAATCTATTTTATTATTGCTAACCTTCAATGGCATTTTGACTTTCTTTTCAATAACTCTAATATTGCTCAGGCTCAATAGCTCAAGAACTGGTATATATATAGTTCAACGGAGAGCAAACCTTGGACTCGATCAGTATACTCAAGGCAACGCAAGAACAATAATTGAATTCATTATTTTCTCATTAATGGTCCTATTCGTGAGCTGGTTCTTAAGTTTAAAGATATATAAAACTAAGCAAAATATATCCTTCATTATTTTGGGATTGAATATTTTAATACTTTTATGCATTATCATAGTCAGTAACTCATTATTGGCGACGCATTATTAATATGACAGACATTGAAATACCACTACAAGACGAAAAGACAAAAGGCTATAGATTTTTCGAGATGTTGCCAGGTCTATTGAGCTGGTTTGTGCTACTATTGCCTTTTCTACTGAGCCTAATAAACGTAACAGCTGCAGTAATTTTTATCATAGCCTATTTGTTATTGTGGTTCATTAGATCTCTTGGTATCGATATAAGAGCTTTTCAAGGATACAAAATTATGAAAATGCATCAAAATCTAGACTGGACTTCTATGCTTCGCGAATTGCAAGAAGGCAAAATACCTAAAGATGCTAAAAGACCAGAATGGCATTTCTCTAATATAGATAGACTTAAAGGTTACCCTAATGCAAATCGGCCGGATGAATTAATTAATGTTGCGATGGTAGCAATCTATAATGAAAGTAAGGAAGTTATTGAACCAACTATAAAAACTATTATTGATTCAAACTACGATTGTAAAAAGATTATACTCGTTATAGCTTACGAGGAAAGAGGCGGTGAAAGAACTGAAAAAATTACAAATGAAATCATAGAGACATACAAAGATAATTTCTATTATGCAGTTGCCATCAAACATCCTAAAAATATTCCAAACGAAATAATAGGCAATGGTGGCAATATAACCTATGCTGCTCGTGAACTAAAAATATATTTAGAAAAACAAAAAATTGATCCACTAAAGGTCATAGTTACCACCCTAGACT
>CAITDW010000187.1 GCA_903891235.1 uncultured Candidatus Saccharibacteria bacterium | reverse complement strand
AAATCAACACTGGTTTTAAAGCTTTAGATGACATTATCGGTGGCATGAGAACTAGCCAATTAGTTACTGTCGGTGCTGGTACTTCCGTAGGCAAGAGTGCTTTTGCCATTAACCTTGCTCTAAACTTTTGCGATCAAGGAGAAAAAGTAGCCTTGTGGTCTTTTGAGATGGATGAAGAAGAGGTGATGCATAGGGTTTTTGCGGCAAGAACTAGAATTAGCAGTGATGGACTAAAAAACTCTAACACATCTGAAGAACATCAAAACAAACTGATGAAATACATCGAAGAAACTAAGGATGATATTAAGCTATTTACCCATCGTATTACCAATCTTAACAGTTTTTCTTTGGAATGCAGAAAGTTGAAAAAGAAGCACGGTGTTAGAGTGGTGATTATTGATTATTTACAATTAATTCATCTAAACCAAAACTATGAAAATAATAGGGTTAGAGAGTTAGAAATGATTACTAATAAATTAAAAGCAATAGCTGCTGAATATGGGATTTTAATTATTGCTTTATCGCAATTATCAAGAGCTAGCGGCAGTAGGGCTGATAAAACACCTGTACTTTCTGATTTAAGAGATTCTGGCTCTATCGAACAAGATTCAAATATGGTGTTATTTTTATATAAGTCGGAAGATAAGGTACAATTAGCTAATGTATCAGAAAAAATAATTCATGTATTAGTTGCTAAGAATCGTAATGGCAAGATCGGCACCTGTTGTCTACGGTTTAACGGCAGCATAACAAAGTTCACGGATAATATTTAACAATTAATCAAAATAAAAAATACATAGGTAAAATAATGAGTGAGTCTTTAAAAATATCTGAATTGTCTTTTGCTAATCCTGAAGTAACCAGTTATCTGGATTTTTCAAAAGTTCCATCTCAAGATGAGTATTTGGTTATCCCAGCAAATACCATAGTCAGTATTAATATGACTATTACTCCAGGGGGGCATAATGATCCAGCTAGAGGATGGACTGAAGGATGGGCAACTAGAAACCCTGTAACTAATTCTTGTTATTTAAAAGTTAAATTTAAAATTCTTGATGGAGATTTTAAAGGAAGACAAATCTTGAGTTTAATTGGTCTACATAGTGATAAAGGAACAGAATATGCAGCTAGGGGACAAAGCTTTATGAAGACGATTCTAGATTCAAAAAACGGCATATCTTCAAAAGATAATAGTGATAATGCGAGTAAGTTAAGAGTTTTGGAATCTCTTGGAGATCTAAATAATATCAATTTTGTAGCAAAAGTAAGCGTTGGACAGGATCAACATGGCAATCCTAAAAATGAAATTAAGTACGCCGTGACTATGGATAATCCGAGCTATGTGAAGCTAGATCAGCCTTTAACTAAGGATGTTCTAATTGATGGCAAAACTCCCTTTTGAGTGATTGAAAAGCTTCTCAGATAATGTAGGTGAGAGTGATGTTTAGGCAATTAAGTTGATATAAATTAAAAAGAAAAATTATGACTAATACAAATTATAAAATTCAAACCCCAGAAAAATTAGAATTAAGGAAAAAAGCACTTGAGTTAGCTGTTGAAGTTAAAAGATGTAGTCTTGATTCTAACTCAAAATCTATACTTAATATGGCCTATAATTTTTACGATTTTTTAGAAAATGACGTGGAATTTTCAATAAAAACATTTGACCAAATTAAAGATGAGGTTGAGTGATATGGCTTTTATCAAAGCATTAATTATGGATGGAGTGGACAATGAGAAATAACATAACAGTTCAATTAAGAGGATACGTATATACAAATCCAACTAGACCAGATCCAGAAAATAGACCTAATGCAGTGAAACTTACTTTGATACTAAACAAAGGTTATAAAAACCCTATTACCGACGAAAGGGAAGAGCCTATTTTATATAGTTGTTTTACACAAAATAAGAAAGAAGCGGATCAAATAATGAAGTTCGTTAAAAAGGATATGTTTTTATATGTAAAAGGAGCTCCTAACCGCCCTCACGTTAAGAAGCTAGAGAATGGTAAGCATATTGTGCATATCAAAATAGCAATAAGAAATTTTGATATTTTAACGGTTATAGATCAAGAAGAATTAGATCTCGTCAAAAGAATATCAGAGAACCTTGTGCGCCTTCCTGAGATCAGCAACATAGATGAGCTGGAAGAGGAGGAATGCATAGGTAACTATTAAACATAAAAAATAAATAGAGGAAAATTATGAACTGGCTAAAAGAAAATTTGTTGACAGTAGTACTAGCTAGATTGTTTGGAGCAATTCTTAGTTGTGCGATTTTATTCGTAGCTTATACGATCTACACAAGCCTGTACTGGACGAATGAGATTATATTAATCAAAACCCTGAAGCTAAACAATTAGCGAGATTGAAAGAGTTGTCTAAGCGTGATTTCAGAGACGTAAATCATACGATGCTAATGCTTGCAGACCAATATATTGAATATAATAATGAGGTTAAGAAATGAGAAACAACGCAGAAATACAACTAATAGGCTACGTGTACCAAGATGCAAGATGCCCAAATGAGCAAGCATATCCGAATTGGGTAACATTTAAGCTTAGCGTTAACAAGAAATACAAAGATAAAAATGCTCAAGAACAACAAGATACTACTTGGTTT
>CAITDW010000186.1 GCA_903891235.1 uncultured Candidatus Saccharibacteria bacterium | reverse complement strand
TGAACCGAATAGATAAAAGTAGCGTCTGGTCATCAAAGCTTTCAAAGGTTGCTGGTTTATGTTCTAGGACTTTAGGTATAATTTCGCCCAAATCATCAAGATCTTTGAGAAACAAAACTAATAACCCTGAATGTGGCTTGATCGGCACAAGTCTAAACTTAGCATCTGTGACTAATCCGAGCGTTCCTTGAGAGCCGACAATTATCTTAGATAAATCAAAAATACCCTTATCTCGGTCCCATACATCCCATAAGTTGTAACCCATTGAGTTTTTATTAACATTTGGTTTGGCTTTTTTAATTTTGTCGTAATACTTTTCACATAAATCAAACATTTGTTTATAGACTCTGCCTTCAAAATCCTTTTGAGCCATTTTTTTAACTAACTGATTTCTATTAATAGGGCCCAGTGTATATTCTTTTCCATCAGCTAGAATCACTTTCAGCTCTTCTACAAAATTCTCAGTTTTTCCATATTCTAAAGATTTTTCACCTCCGGCATTATTGGCGACCATTCCACCAATCTTGCATAAATCTCGAGATGCCGAATAAGTTGGCATAATAACGTCAAGTTTTTTAGTAGCCATATCAAAGTCTCTATAAAAAACACCTGGCTGAGACCAAGCATGATTTTTAGTAACTTCATGAACCTCATCAAAATGTTGAAAATCAACTATAATAGATTCATTGACAGCACCACCAGACATGCATGTTCCAGCACTTCTACCAGTTATGGAAAGATTAGGCAAGTTTGACTTATTGGCCTTAACTAATTCGACCAATCCTTGCAAGTCTGATGAGTTTTTAGGTGTTGCAACAAGTTCTGGCTTAATCTCAAATAAGCTGGCATCATGAGAATAAAATTCAATTGTTTCATCGTCATTTGCAAGTTCACCTTTAAATCCAGATTTTCTAATCAGATCAATAAATTTTTCCATATTTCTAATAATACCAAATATATGATTTTTACTTAAGCATTTTGAACTTTTTTTGTATAATATGATTATGTTACAAAACAAAAAAACAAAAGTCCTAATCGTAGGAGGCGGTTTTGGTGGTATAAAAGCCGCTCTAATGTTAGACAAATCAACTCTTTTCAATGTTACCATGCTCACGAATGACCCATCATTCAGATATTATCCAAGACTGTATCATACAGCAACAGGTGGTGGCTCAAATGAATCAGAAATAACTCTTGATAATTTATTTGCTAAAACTAATATCAAGATTATTATTGATGAAGCTGTTAAGCTCAAACGATATCAAAAAATTATTGAAACAAAAAATAGTCATGAAATTAAGTATGATAAATTAATATTAGCTCTTGGTGTTACAACTAATTATTTTGGAATAAAAGGATTAAGCCAACATTCTTATGGAATAAAATCTATCGAAGAGGCGACTGAACTTAAGAAACATCTCCATGAATCCCTCGTTAAAAATCAGAAAACAGACAAGAACTATATTGTCATAGGTGCCGGTCCAACTGGTATAGAATTATCTGGTGAACTAAAATATTACCTAGATGACATTGTTAAAAAACATAAGTTGATCAATCAAAAAATCAATATTAAGCTCATCGAAGCAGCTCCAAGATTATTGCCATCATTGCCCCATGAAACCTCAGAAGCTGTCGCAAAAAGACTTCTGAATATTGGAGTTAAATTATTAGTCAATCACAAAGTTGAAGGCGAATCAGCAGATGAATTGATAGTCGATGGAAATCCTATTAAATCACATACTGTTATATGGACAGCTGGCGTAACAAATAGCAGCTTTTTTAAGCTTAACGATTTCAAACTTACGGATCATGGCAAAGTTATAGTAGATGACTATCTTATGGCAGAAGATAACATATACGTTATCGGAGATAACGCTGCAACTGAGTACTCTGGAATGGCCCAAACTGCACTTAGTAATGCCTTGAGTGTTGCACGGAATTTAATCCGAGAAGATAATAATAAACCTTTAGAAAAATTTAAGTCTAAAAGACCAATTTATGTGATTACCGTAGGTAGACGATGGGCTGCAGTCGTTTGGGGCGAAGTTAAGATAAACGGCTGGCTAGGTTGGATACTCCGTGAGATGGCTGATTTAGTAGCCTTCCATGATCTAGAACCTTGGTGGAAAGCTGCTCAGCAATGGTCATATGAATTTAACAATGATAATAAATGCGATATTTGTGACCACGAGTCATAAATATCTGACTTATATTATTATTTAGTTTAGAATAAAGACATATGGATTTCAATAAAGCCTATTCTCGTCTTAACAAGGCTCAGAAGAATGCAGTCGACACACTAGATGGCCCTGTTCTAGTAGTGGCTGGTCCGGGTACTGGTAAAACTCAAATATTGACCACCAGAGTAGCTAATATATTGAAAAAAACAGATACCGATCCAAATGAGATTTTATGCCTAACATTTACTGAAGCTGCTGCTACAAACATGAAGATAAGACTCTCTAATCTTATTGGTAGGGATTCTTATGATGTTAATATAAATACTTATCACGGATTCGGTAATGAACTAATAAGATCATATAAAGAATTTTTTCCCTTTGATGGACTTCCAAAACCAGCAGAAGATCTTATAGTAGATAAAATTTATCGTAAAATCCTACATGATTTACCATATTCTAATTTATTAAAAGGAGAATATTATCTACCGTCTATAAAATCAACTATATCTAGAGCTAAAAGGGAATTTATTTTACCAGATAATCTTGACAAGCAAATTATTTCAAACTTAGAGTTACTGAAAAAAATTAACCAAATAGTTTTAGAATTATTTGCTGATTTTAAGAGAGTCGATAAGCAATCAATTAGTCTTTTTAAACAACTATCAAATGCTGTGGATCAATTAGCTAATGATAAATATGGGCTACTAGATTTATTTAAAGCTGAGATAAATACAGCCCTAGACGAAGCTAATGAGTTAGGAAAAACCAATCCTCTAACTGTATTCAAGAATCAATGGCTAGAAAAAAATTCAACCAATCAATTAGTATTAAAAGCCATCAAGGAAAATACTAAATTAAAAGAT
>CAITDW010000185.1 GCA_903891235.1 uncultured Candidatus Saccharibacteria bacterium | reverse complement strand
ATATAAAAAGAAGGAAAATAAAATGAAAATAAAAAATAAATTAAAAGTACTATCTTTTTCAATTTCAAGTGGAATCTTTAGTCTTATTTTTGGACTAATGCTTCAAGGAACGGCTCATGCTGCTTCAAATATATATAAGTGGACTGGTGCTGCATCAGCAACAGCCGGTTTAAGTGGTTGTACCTTGAATTGTATGAGTGTATATGGCAACTGGGACCTTAGTACCGACGGCGGGACTACTTACGCAGCAGCAACATCAGGACAAGTGCCTGGTGCCGCAGCAGGAGACAGCATTGTTTTTGATAACTCACTAGAAAACTCTTCTCAAACTATCAAGAACGATAACCCATCTTTATCTATTGCTAATTTTACATCTCAAGGATCTCAAAATTATCAGTACACATTGACTGGTAATGGTATGAGCATAAGTGGTGGATTTATTAACCCATCAACTGCAAGGTATATTTATGTAGATATTCCAGTTACATTTACTGCCTCTCAAACTTTCGGAACGCAAGGGCATGGTAATCAATACAGTTTAAATCAACCAATTACAATAGGTTCTGGTAGTACTTTAACTGTAGCATCATTGTATTCTACATACCTTCCTAGTTTAAATGGATCTGGAAATATAATTTTTGGAGGCCCAGGAGCAGGCGTTAATGATCCGAATTATAGATATACATATAATGGTGGTTCTATAAGTGGTGATGTAGAAATTCAATCAGGTGTAGAATTTAGTCTAAGTACAAGTTCAGGACTAGGAACTGCAAATATTACTATAGATAATGGCGGTCAACTGAAAACAGATTATTCTTCCCCAATGACTCTTGCTAACAATATAACTGTGTCAGGTAACGGTTCTGGTGTCTCAAACCAAGGTCAAGGTGCTATCGTAAACTTGTATGGACCTAATGGAAATTCAAATAATACTATGACCTTAACTGGAAATATAACACTTACCGGAGATGCTACATTTGGAAGTGATTGGAATTATCCAACTACATTCAACCTCACTGGAACAGTTAACAAAAATGGACATTTCTTTAATACTGTAGCCGCAGTTCAACCATATTATGGAGCTACCGTGGTTCAAATAAATGGTACTGTTGTTGCTGGTGGAACTAGTAGTACTAGTAGCACTAGTAGCACCACAAAAGCACCTAAGGCACCCAACACTGGATCTGAATTAGTAAGTTCTCACGCTGTACTTCCAGCTATCACGGTTATATCTATAGCAGGAGCCCTAATGGTAATCTCTCGAAAACTTAAAAAAGCTACAGTTCGCAAATAAACTAAAAAGGAATAATAAACTATGTCAGGAGCCGGAAGAATCAGCTTAGATGATCCCGTGCTCCTTTCTAGGTTAAAGGGTGATTATTCTAAAAAAACCTATATTAAAAGACCCATCCAACCAGTCAAAAGATACGTCAATGATGTAACTCCCTCTAGTATAAATATCACCAAGAAGATTACTGCAAGCAATAATCAAATCAAGCAACCAAAACCCACTAATCAGGAACTCAAATTACAGATTGTACCTGCCATTACTCCTAGAGTCGATATAGCTTCTGTGGCACAAAGCCAATCACCAATAGACAATAAAATCGATCAGTACTATCAGAACATCCATGAAGACCTGAAAAAGTCCAAGAAAACAATCAAAAAACGAACGTCTCTACTGCAAGCCTTACTTGTAAGTATGGCAGTATTACTTTTCATCTCAGGTCTTGCTATCGCTGCGATTGGACTAAGGTCAGATCACCAATCTCAGTTACAAGCAGATAAATTAACCCAACAAGCGAACATATCATTTGCAGCTACTACTTCGCCTCCAAAAACTACCAAAAAGCAACCACCCCCAACAACCGCATTGGCAACCGTTAAGCCCACATATCAAAGCCTAGCCAGTTATGCAGTCCCAGCTAATAATCCTAGATACATTAAAATACCTAGTTTAGGTGTCAACGCTAGAATATTAAATGTTTCTACCGACAAAAATGGAGCACTTAAGACACCAAACAATGTCTTTGATACAGCTTGGTACAATCAGTCAAACTTACCCGGAGAGCCTGGTGCGATGCTGATTGATGGCCATGTATCAAGCTGGACAAGCCACGGCGTCTTTTATGGCATTAAGAAGTTAGTCGGTGGCGATTCAATAAGTATTACTAGGGGTGATGGTAAAGTGTTTAATTACTCAGTTGTCAGTACTAAAATATACGACGTCAACAATGTAGACATGAAAGCCGCTGTAACACCTATAGATTCAACAGTTCCTGGACTTAATCTTATTACTTGTGGTGGCAAGGTAAAACCTGGCACAAGTGAATTCAATGAAAGAGTCATAGTTTTTGCAAAACAAATTGGTAGCTAATACAATTTAACTTTTAATAAAATATGTTTTAGGCTAGAATCATAATCTATGACAAGCCAACAAGAAATATTAGATAAACTGAATAATCAGATTGACTTTTTTTTCACTCAAAAAATTAATAATGTAAATAATCCAAGATCTAAAGAATTATTAAATGCTGCTAAAAATTTAATACTTATTGGAGGTAAAAGGTCTAGACCCAAACTTTTTTTATTAACTTGTCAGGCCTATCAGAATAAGCTTAGTCCTAGATTAGTTAAACTTGCTATGTCAATCGAAATATATCATCAATTTTTATTAATTCATGATGATATTATCGATAAGGATTACTACCGATATAATCAAGAAAATATCATGGGTTACTATCAAAAAGAATTTGGTGGAATTGATGATACTATTCCAAAATCAATGGCTCTTTTGGGCGGTGATCTTTTGTACTCATTCGTTTTCGAGATTATTATCAAAGATGATTATCTAAGCGATAAACAAAAAGTCGATATAATTAATTTACTAACTCAAATAAACGAAAAAGTTTGTTTAGGTCAGCAACTCGATAGCCTGAATGTGAAATCTCTAGGGTCTAGAGTGAATCAGGAGGATATAATTGATATTCATAAGTTAAAAACTGCTCCATATTCAATTCAACTTCCAATGAGATTAGCCGGTATATTAGCCAATTTACCTATCAAAGAGACATATCTCATTGATAGGTTTGCTGAATCATTTGGCATCTATTATCAATTAGCCGATGATTATTCGGATTATTTTGACAATAAATCATTATTTAATAATCGACCCAAATATAGAGACTATAAAGAGGGCAGAACAACTATGCCATATATTTTTAGTCTCAATAACAGTACTCCAAAAAATAAAAAAATATTAGAAAATTATTTTGGAGTTAAGTCTCTATCCGAAGAATCTATGTCAAAAATTATTAAAATAATGATAGATAGCAATGGTGAATTACTATCTTTAGACTCCTTGAATCTTTACTACAACCAAACCAAACAAAACCTGAAAAAATTAAATATATCTAAAGAGTATATTAAGCAGTTCATGGAAATCATTAATAATCTTAAGATATAAAGCCATATTTTGTATTTTTACTAATAGAGATATATACTTATGCTTATAACTAGGAGACAATTATGGATTTAACTTTCGCACAACAACTAATAACGTATTTAATAGCTCTTGTAAGTTTTTTGGCTATTGATCTAACTTGGCTAGGTCT
>CAITDW010000184.1 GCA_903891235.1 uncultured Candidatus Saccharibacteria bacterium | reverse complement strand
TTATCAAACCAAGGGACAATTTCTACTAAGTTAGAGCTTGAGGATATTGATATGTTATTTTCAGCTATTGTTTAACAAGAGCTACAGAGTTATTATTTTTAATATATAAAAAGCATAGAACTTCTGTATAACTTAAGAAAATCTAACTTTATATCAATTTAATTTTTTAAGGAAAGTCATGTTATTAAGAAAAAATCAGTTTAACACAGCTAGTACTCCAGAGCTAGAGAATGAAAAAGATATCATGCTAGATATAAAATATATCCGTGAATCTTGTGCTTTAATTGTGGAGGCGCTTAGTAATGGTTGTGATGTCATGCAGATGGCTAATGGAGATATTATTACCACTGAATTAAAACCGGTAACAATTCAGTATGTATGGGATAATGAAAAAGGCAAGCTTGTTCGCGGTCCTCGTACTCATAAACCACCTAAAGTAATCCCACGTAAATCTAGAGGAGGGCGTCACGTTAACTGTGTAAGTTGAATTTTTCATACTCTGCATCTCCTGAGAAACATCAGCACGCCTCTTGACTTTGCACAATAGTGCATCCAAGCTGTTTAGCCAATTTGTCTAATGTTCTTACTAGGCTTTCATTATATTTTTTCTCATAGCTTTCTATACCTTGATCAACATAGTCTTCTCCAAATTTTAACAGCCTATAAAATACGCAAGCTATTTTTCTAGCAGTGGCAGTAATTGCTTTTGGGGCACCAGCTCTAGCTTTAATTCTACGAAAAAATGCTCCAAAAGCTGTTTGAGTCTTAGAAACAGATAAAGCTGCCATTCTAAAAGCTTCAGAAGCTCTATTTTTTACTTTATTAGTTCTGCTTCTAAAAACCTTCTCACCTGTAATTTTATTCATTGGGCTTAGACCAAGCCATGATGAAAAATGTTGCTCTGTCTCCCATTTACTCATATTGACCCCTACCTCTGATATTATAGTTTGCATTGTTAATTCATTTAACCCAGGGATTTTAGTAAGATCGACTCCAATAATCTCGTACAAATTTTGCCTTATATTGATTTTGGGGCTATTTGAAAGTTTCTTTTTAGGTTCAAGGTCTTTTTTAGTCTCATAATCTTTTTTATCAATTTCTCGATAATGATCATCTATTTCTTTATCAAGCTCAGCAATTTTTTGCTGATACACTTCAAATAGTTCAAACTCTTGTTTTAATACATAAAGATGTTCCTTTCGATAATCGCCGCACAATGATTTAGCAACAATATCTTTTCCACTTTTGATTCTTACATCACATAGCTTTACTAATTCAATAGGATTTCGTTCTCCAGCTAAAATAGCTTTAATTATAGCGGTGCCAGTAGCACCAGTTATGTCCGATATAACATTGTGTAGTTGTATATTCATTTCTGTTAAAGCTTTTTGCATGCGCAATACATGCGATGATGCACATTCGGTCAGTCTTTTTCTTTGGCGTACAAAACTACGTAATATGCAGATCTGATCATCAGGTCGAAAGGACCCAGTGATTAATCCGCAACTAAGTAATTTTTGGATCCAACGGGCATCTTCAACATCGGTTTTCTTACGTCCAGGAACATTTTTTATATGCTTAGCGTTAACAAGATGAACTTCAAATCCTGCAACTTCAAGAGCTTGGTATACTGGTATCCAATACACTCCTGTAGATTCCATGGCTATTGATTTAATTTTACACTCTCTTAGCCATTTAACCATTTTTGCTAAATCCTCAGTAAAGCATTCAAATTTTTGTATAGGTTCAGAAGATCGATTTTGTGGAACGCAAACATAATGCACTTTAGACCCAATATCGATACCAGCACAATCTGGACTAATTAGATCAAATATTGCTTTCATAGATTTGTGTTGATTCTTTTTACTCATTTTTATACACTCCTACATAGCGGTTATTTGAGCTATTATAGTTGGGTAAGGTAAGGGAATAATCTCCTGAACGAGGTATCGCAATGATCCATCAATAAAAAACCATTAGCCCAAAGTCAGACTTTCAGACGGGTACAAAAACTCCAGTGTGCATTCGACCATAACTCTATAACAGCCTTTAATAAGAATAACACTAATCCACCGTTTCTCATATAAAAAACAAATAATGTAATTGTTTGTTAGGGGCTTTCAGGAAAGAGTATGAAGAACTGGTTTAATGCGAGTGACCAATCCCTAATGGGCATTGTCCACTTTTTCTTAGCATTTTGCAAGGCCAAATATACAATTTTATAAACAGCATCATCACTAGGGAAAGATCCCTTGGTTTTGATTACTTTGCGGACCTGACGATTGCTAGCTTCGATGATATGGGTGGTGTAAATAGCTCTTTTGATAAACTCTGGATACTGCAAAAATGGGATGAATTCTTGCCAATGTCTAGTCCAGGATGCAGAAATCATTGGGTATTTTTTGTCCCATTTTTCAGCAAACTCTAGCAAAGCAACATAGGCTTGATCTTCATTGGTGGCAGTATAAATCTGTTTTAGATCAGCTACAACTGCTTT
>CAITDW010000183.1 GCA_903891235.1 uncultured Candidatus Saccharibacteria bacterium | reverse complement strand
CTCCGAAAGACAGCTCAGGTTTTGAAGCTATCACGAAATATGAATATGATAAATTAAGAACCCAAGAAATTAAAAATCAGGAATTAGTAAGTTTTGTTGAGCCTACCAATCATGAAAATTATCCTGAGCAATCACAACGATTTGATAAATTCTCTAGGCTCATTATTCTTGCAGCCTGTAGGAATTATGACACTAAGCTATTTTTCCCGGATAAAGATGATTCAGAAGATTTAGCGAAAGAAATATGCAACGATTGTCCTATTAGAATTAGTTGTCTCAATTTTGCTATTAATAATAATGAAAAAGAAGGAATCTGGGGAGGCATGAATGCTGCACAGAGGATAAAAATTAAAAATGAAAGAATACTTGCAGGGAATAATTAAAAAAAACTTCTATTTTATTAAATTATTTGTTACAGTAGAAAAATGATAATGTTATTAATTGTTCACATCATTTTTGCAGTTATTTGTTTACCTATGATGATTGGCGCGACTATTCTTAAATATATCAACTCATTAGATAAGGCTCAATTTTTAGCTAAATATTCTACTTATTCTTTAATTGGATTATTAATCACTGGAACAATTCTAGTAATTTCATTCAAAGCCAACTTGGTTGGAACCTGTTATGCAGGACTAACTTACAGTGCATTCTTCGCAGTATCATTCCTAACATATAAAAAATTATCTCATTCTAAAATAACCAAAAATTAACAATATTCTTTGAAACTAAGATGATATAATCTTAGTAGTTATGTTTTTATTTTTGGGGTGCATATAATGAAAAGAATTAGAATATTTATAGCTATTTTATTTCCTATAATAATTATTGGCGTAGCATATTTATACCTAAAGCCACTAAATATCGCTGTTTTAAATCCTAAAGGAGAAATTGCTTTAAGAGAGAAGAATCTACTATTATTTGCTAGTTTTCTATCTCTTTTCGTTCTTGTCCCCGTTTATGCACTACTAATTACATTCGCTATAAAATATAATGAAAAAAATACTAAAGCCAAATATAGTCCTAATTTTGATCGCAGCAGAACTATAGAAGCTCTATGTTGGGGTATTCCAGCCATATTAATTATTTTACTGTCAATTGTTACTTGGCAGAGTAGTCACGAACTAGACCCATATAAGCCAATTACTTCAAATAACCCAACCTTGAATGTTGAAGTTGTAGCAATGGATTGGAAATGGCTATTTATTTATCCAGATTATCAAATTGCATCGGTGAATAATTTAACTATTCCAATTAATACTCCAGTTAATTTAAAAATTACTTCAGATGCCCCAATGAATCAAATATGGATCCCTCAACTAGCAGGACAGGTAATGACAATGCCAGGTATGATTACTCAATTAAATCTTATTGGAAATACAAAAGGTTCATATCTTGGTAGATCTACTAATATTTCTGGATCTGGTTTTGCAGGTATGACTTTCAAAACCAATGTAGTTAGTGATCAAGACTTTAATAGTATGATTGCTATGTCACGCAGCTCAAACAAGATTCTTAACATAGCTAGTTATCAGCAATTATCAAAACCTTCAGAGAATGTACCAATATCTTATTACTCATACGCTTCGGCTGATGTATTTAGTTATATTTACAACAAGTATATGAGCTCCTCAAATGTTAATATAAGTTCAAGTATGGGGAACTAAATGATATATTTTGCAGGCATTCTAGGATTACTAAACGTATCGGCTTTCAAGCATGATATTATTCAAAATGTTGGCGTTGCTGTCATGGGACTATCAGCTATTTTTGCCATTCTCATAATTACATACATGAAAAAATGGAAATGGTTATTTACTGAATGGTTAACTAGCCTTGATCCAAAAAAAATAGGCTTAATGTATATATTTGTTGCAGTTTTAATGTTACTTAAGGCGGGTACCGATGCAGGAATGATGAGACTTCAACAGTCTATTTCAGTTGGCAATAACCAAGGATTTCTTAGTTCTTCACATTACCAGCAAATATTTTCGGCACATGGTACTACTATGATCTTTTTTGCCGCCATGGGACTAATGTTTGGACTTATAAATATAGGTGTTCCACTATTAATTGGAGCCAGGGATGTAGCTTTTCCATTTCTAAACTCTGTAAGTTTCTGGCTCTTTGTTGCGGGAATGATTCTATTAAATACATCATTGGCTGTTGGTGAATTTTCTGGAGCAGGCTGGCTAGCATATCCACCATTATCTGAACTTCAATTTTCACCATCGGTTGGAGTTGATTATTGGATCTGGAGTCTCCAAATTGCTGGAATAGGAAGTCTTCTTTCTGGTATTAATTTTATAGTAACCATTCTTAAGAATAGAGCCAAGGGTATGAACCTCATGAAAATGCCTATGTTTGTCTGGAGTGTTTTTGGATCAATGACACTAGTCGTATTAGCATTTCCAATCTTAACGGTCACTATAACTCTCTTATATTTAGATAGATTTTTAGGAATGCATTTTTTCACAGCCGGGGGCGGGGGCAATCCAATGATGTATGTTAACTTAATTTGGGCATGGGGACATCCTGAGGTTTACATATTAATTTTGCCTGCATTTGGTATATTTTCTGAAATTGTTGCAACCTTTTCAAAGAAAAGATTATTTGGATATACTTCTATGGTTTGGGCAATTTGGGCAATTGTTCTTCTATCTTTTACGGTTTGGCTACATCACTTCTTCACGATGGGATCAGGTTCAGATGTCAATGGTTTCTTTGGAATTATGACTATGGTTATAGCTATACCAACTGGTGTTAAAATATTCAATTGGATATTTACGATGTACCGTGGAAGAATTAATTTTTCTAGTCCAATGATTTATTTTATGGGTTTTATATTACTGTTTTCTATAGGAGGAGTAGCTGGAGTTTTGCTAGCAGTACCACCAGTAGATTTTCAACTCAATAATAGCTTATTCTTAGTAGCGCATTTTCATAGCATGATTGTCTCTGGCGTTCTATTTGGATACTTTGCAGGCATAACTTACTGGTTTCCAAAGATATTTGGTTTTACTTTAAAAGATATTATAGGCAAATATGCTGCATATTTTTGGATAATAGGTTTTATCTTTGCATTTGTGCCTTTATACATACTAGGAATTATGGGAGCAACGAGAAGAATGAATCATTACTCGAATGATTTAGGTTTCCAGCCATTATTTATAGTTGCTGGGCTTGGTGTTGGAATAATTGGCTTAGGTTTATTTATGCAAGTCCTTCAGATCTTTGTGAGTATTATAAAAAGGAAGCAACTTCAAGACAAAACTGGTGATCCTTGGAATGGAAGAACTCTTGAATGGTCAATTAAATCTCCAGCGCCTGAATACAACTATGCAATCCTACCAGAAGTCAAATACCGTGATCAATTCTGGGAAGACAAACAAATAAGATACAAGATGACAAAAAAGCAATTCAAAAACTTTAATGTTCCTAAAAATAGCTACCTAGGTTTGGTTATAGCGTTTTTGGCATTTTGCGTTGGCTTTGCAGCGATTTGGCATATTCTATTACTTTTTATCTTCGGCATCGTAGGTATTTTGATAGCTATAATATACAGATCATTGGACGAAAATACATTGAAAATGATTACTTTTGATGACCTGACTCAAGAAGATAAATTAAGACTAAAGGGAAGTAATTAGAATGGCTGAAAATATTGACCTAGTTGAAACAGCTGAATCAACAAAAACTTATTTAGGTTTTTGGATCTACATAATGACGGATTGTATTCTTTTCGCTAGCTTATTCGCCGTATATGCAGTTCTACATAATAATACGAATGGTGGACATAGTGGTCAGACTCTATTTTCTATGCCGTACGCATTAGCCGAAACCTTAATACTTTTGACAAGTAGCTTTACAAGTGGGCTTACTATTCTTGCGGCCAGAAGGAATAACTCAAAAAAAGTAATGCTATGGATGGCTATAACGTTTTTTCTTGGAGGGCTTTTTCTATTCCTTGAAGTTAAAGAGTTCAATCATTTAATTCAAACTGGCAATTCATGGCGGGTGAGTGGTTTTCTCTCGTCTTATTTTACTCTTGTTGGTACTCATGGACTTCACATATCTATAGGCTTAATCTGGATGGCAATTTTAGTATTTTTTATTTTCAGAAATGGACTAAGTAAAAAGACAATCAAAGGCTTAACACTATTCAATCTTTTTTGGCATTTTCTTGATGTAATCTGGATATTCATATTTAGTGTAGTTTACCTAATGGGACATGTAGGACTATGAAAGAAAAAAAAAGATTTTTACAATATTGTTTAGGCTATATATCTTGCATTTTACTAACTATGTTCGCTTATCTAATTGCGAATTTGAATTATTATCATAACTGGGCAATCATATCAGGGATTGGATTACTGGCCTTTATTCAATTCATAGTTCAAATGATATTCTTCCTCCACTTATCTAATTCTAAAAAAGACCGTCTAAAACTTTACATCTTCCTTTCTATGGCAGTTATAGTTATGATATTAGTTATTGGATCAGTATGGATTATGAACAGCCTCAATGCGCGCATGATGCCTAGTCCAAATAATGTTAATAAATATATAAAGAGTCAAGATGGTCTATAAGCATATTCGCAATTATTATTCGCTCATTAAGCCAGGAATAATTTATGGCAATCTGTTAACTGCATTAGCTGGATACATTTTAGGTAAGAAAGATCACTTTCATCTAAATACGCTTCTATTGTTGCTCTTATCTACTTCACTTGTTATAGCCTCAGCCTGCGTCTTTAATAACATACTAGATAAAAACATTGATGCTAAAATGAGCCGAACCAAAAAAAGGGAATTAGTTACTGAGAAAATACCACTTAAGCATGCCTATATTTTTGGTATCATAATGGCAGTCACTGGTTTTGCACTAATAAGAATGTACTTGAATAATTTTGTGCTTATTATTGGATTAATTGCTTTCCTAGATTATGTAGTTATTTATGGATTTTTAAAACGCAGGAGCCATCATGGAACATTAGCCGGCACAATCGCTGGTTCAGCATCAATAGCTGCAGGCTATGCAGCTGCAACGGATACTATAGATACAACAGCTATACTTTTAATATTATTTATGACAGCCTGGCAAATGGTACATTTTTATGCGATCGCCATATACAGACTATCCGATTATGAGAATGCTGGCATACCAGTTCTACCGTCTAGTAAAGGACTAAAGAGAACTAATGGAGAAATGATTTTATATTCATTACTATTATTAATATCCGTAATTCTCCTCTATGTATACTCATTTAATGATTTTATTTTTATAAGTTTAATGGGTGCATTATCTATATATTGGATTATTCTTTCTGTGCAAGGATTAAAGTTTGAAAATAAGACAAATTGGGCGACAAAAATGTTCATTTTTTCATTAATAATTATACTAGCTTTTTGTCTAGTCATATATAAGTCACTTTTTGTTAGTAATCTAACAACTTAATTTTTTTAAATTGGGAAACGAATAGGATATAATAGTTCAATAATAATGAAAATAAAATCAGGGGGTCAGAAACTTTAATGCTTGCAACAATAACAGGACATAAAACATATTTAATAGTTTTTCTATCAGTTTTCACAATAGATTTAATCCTTAGGGGTTTTGCGCTTTGGCGAGCTAGTCGTAATAAACATAAAATTTGGTTTATACTCCTACTAATCACTGAAACAGCTGGTTTACTTCCAATAATATATTTATTATGGTTCACAAAAGCCTGGGAAAAAGAAGATTAAAAAGCATTCTCAGCAGTCTCTCAGTATAGAATAATATACTTTATTCAATGAACATATTTACCAGGGGCATAAGAAATACATTCAGAAATTTAATAAGAACTTTTTCTGTTGTATTTATTCTTGGATTAAGTATTGGGTTGTCTCTAATAATGCTTATATCTAGGTCTGCTGTAAATGATAAAATCAATCAAACTAAAAGCAGTATCGGTAATAGTGTGTCTATACGTCCCGCTGGTATTAATGGATTCGAAGGTGGTGGTAATTTGCTTACAACAGATCAACTTAAACCAGTTTCATCATTACCACACGTTACTTCTATAACCGAAACTCTTAACGATAGATTAACTTCAACTAACACATCGTTACAATCATCCATCACCGCGGGTAGCTTCGGTCAACGTCAAGCTAATATAAACAATCAGTCTAATACTCCTGGCGGAAATGGCGGGGGAAGATTTGGAGCAAACTTTGATCCTGCTAACTTTAAACCTCCAGTAACCCTAACTGGCATTAATAATACAAGCAACCTAGCATCAGCAATTGGAGCAACTAATGTAATTCTAACAGCTGGCGCTAATATTGATGCGTCGTCAAGCTCCAATATAGCTCTCGTGGGTTCTAGTTTGGCAACAAAAAATAACCTAAAAGTTGGCTCTAACTTCACTATTTATTCAACATCAATTGAAGTAATTGGAATTTACGATACTCCAAATAATACTTTTTCTAATTCAGGTCTAATTATGCCTCTGTCGGTAGTTCAAAAGTTATCTTCACAGCCTAATCAGGTTTCAAGCGCAAATGCTTCGATTGATTCAATAGATAATCTGAACTCAGCAACTGCAGCAATTGCAAAACAACTTGGAAGTACAGCTGATGTAGTAAATTCTCAAACTCAACTGACAAATGCTATAGCGCCACTGCAAAGTGTTTCTAAACTATCATTAATATGCTTAATCGGAGCAGTTGCTGTTTCATCATTAATCATTTTACTAACTATGATTATGATCGTTAGAGAGAGAAGGCGAGAAATAGGAGTATTTAAGGCCATCGGTGCTTCAAATTTCACCGTCATGATGCAATTTGCAATTGAATCGGTAACATTTACCTTAATAGCAGCAATAGTCGGAATAATAATTGGAGTAATTGGTAGTAGTCCCATAACAACATTACTAGTTAACAATTCTGCTAGTTCGAGCACTTCAGTTGGTGGTAACTTCGGTAGAAGAGCGTTTGGTGGAGCGAGCGTAAATAATCTCAAACAAATACATGCAGCTGTTGGTTGGAATATACTATTATATGGCTTAATTGCATCATTAATTATTGCGCTTGTTGGTAGTCTAGTGTCGTCCTTCTTGATAGCAAAAGTAAGACCAGCAGAAGTTATGAGGGTAGAATAATGTTAAAAATAGATAATTTAGTAAGGTCTTTTAATTCAGGCGGGACGGAAGTAAATGCAGTTAACAACATAAGCTTTGAAGTACCTTCAAATGCTTTCGTGTCAATAATAGGAAAAAGTGGTAGTGGTAAAAGTACATTACTGTCTTTACTTGGGGCATTAGATAAGCCAACATCTGGCTCAATCATAGTTGACGATACCGATATTGCAAAGCTTCATGATCATGCATTAATTAAATATCGCTGCAATACTATTGGTTTTGTTTTTCAATCCTATAACTTAATTCCAAATTTGAGTGCTTTAGAAAACGTTATGCTACCGATGGAATTTGCAAATCAGGCTAAATCTTATCGAAGAGATAGAGCCGTAAAACTATTAAATGAAGTTGGTATTAGTCAAGACAAGCATAATAGAAAACCTGGAAAACTTTCCGGAGGAGAACAACAAAGAGTCGCAATAGCGCGAGCTTTATCTAATAAACCTAAACTTATACTCGCCGATGAACCAACCGGCAACCTAGATTCTGAAAACGGTAAGATGATATTTAACTTACTGCACAAGCTCTCAAAATCCGAAAAGACCACCATAATAGTGGTGACACATGATCTAACAATTGCCGGCAAGACAGACAAATCATTCAAGCTATCTGACGGTAAACTTATTAAGTAAACCATTACAGTATCTTCTCAATTTAAAAGTGTATAATTATAAATAATGAGAATACTTATCGTAGAAGATGAAATTAAATTAGCTGCCTCTATCAAGAAGGGCCTTGAGATCACAGGTTATGCAGCAGACATGGTTCATGATTCTGAAGATGCTATCTCTCATGGGGTTGATTCAGACTATGATCTCATACTTATGGACAGAATGTTACCTGGTGGCATGAATGGTGTAGATGTGATTAAGGAACTAAGAAAAAATGACGTTCACACTCCAATCTTAATGCTAACAGCAAAAGGTTCAATTGATGACAAAATCTCAGGTCTAGATGGTGGTGCTGACGATTACTTAGTCAAACCATTCTCATTCGATGAATTATTAGCCCGAATAAAAGCACTTCTAAGAAGGCCAAAAACCCAAATTGGGACAGTTCTCAAAATAGATAATTTAGAGCTTAGTCCAAGTAACTATGATGTAAGAAGAGATAATCAGAATATTGTTTTATCAAGCAAAGAGTTTTCTCTTCTTGAATATTTAATGCGTCATCCTAATCAAGTTCTTGCTAAAGATCAGATCATAGCCCATGTCTGGAATGAAGATGCAGATATACTACCAAATACTGTCGAAGTGTATATAGGTTATTTGAGAAATAAGATAGATAAGCCGTTCAAAAGACAAAAACCGTTAATTAAAACTGTAAGGGGATTTGGCTACAAGCTAAGTAATAAATAATGTTTAAATCAGCTCTGTTTAGATTAACTTTTTGGTATATGGTTATTATCATAGGACTATGTATTATCTTTAGCTCAGTTATTTATCACGAATCTTCTAATGAGTTGTCGAGTGGTCTCCAAAATCAATTCAGAAGAATAGAAATAGATATTAATGGACATGAGATAAACCGTAGGAGTATAGCTATGCCGATCAGTACAGATGTTGAATTATCCTTAAGGCTTCATAGATTATTTGTTAATTTAGTTTATTTTAATATTCTCGTAGGAATCGGTGCAGGCTTTGGTAGCTACGCATTAGCTAAACGTAACATTAGGCCAATCGAAGAGGCTCACAACCGCCAAGCGAGGTTCACAAGTGATGTAAGCCATGAACTTAGAACGCCACTAGCCTCTATGAAAACTGGAATTGAAGTTGCATTATTGGATAAAATGATAACAAATGAAGATATTAAAGAGCAACTCAACTCAAACCTACAAGAAGTAAACCGCATGGAGGGACTTATCAATAATCTCCTAAGAATTTCTAAATTAGAAAAAGTTGATTTACAAAAATCTTTCGTTAAAGTTGATCTGGATAAAGTTGTCAACGAAGCCATAAAGATCAATAAAAATAGATTAGATAAAAAAGATTTAGAAGTAAAATTAAATACTAGGCCAATTTATACATTTGGCAATGAAGATAATCTTGTTCAAGTAATTAATATACTTCTAGATAATGCCATTAAATATTCTGAACCAAATAAGATAATTGAAATAACACTCAAAAAAAAGAATTTCTCCCAGGTTATTGAGATAAAAGATCAAGGTATTGGAATTGCTGCTAAAGATATGCCCTATGTTTTTGATCGATTTTACAGAACTGAACAATCACGTTCTAAATTAGTTTCAGATAGTGGCTATGGACTTGGGCTACCATTAGCAAAATATTTAGTAGAACTACATAATGGATCTATTAACATAAGTAGCAAAAATAATAATGGAACAAAAGTTAGTATTAACCTACCTTCAATGAAATAATTAAAACTTTTCTCTAATGTGCGAAAAACTATAGTCCCAACTTGCATCAGACTTCTTGTGTGGATTGAATATATTGTATTCATCGAATATATGTTTGACTTGCTTAAAATATCCCAGTATTTCATGGCCAAACTGTTCCTCGAGCCATGGACCGCGTACCAAACCATCGTTATGCTCACCACTTAAGCTGCCTTTATATTTAAGAACAAGATGGTCTACTTCTTTCATCGCAGGAAGTAATTTGGCTCTTTCTTTTGGGTCTTCAATTTTCATGAGAGGTATTATATGAAAATTACCGTCACCCATATGACCAGCAATAGTAGCAAATAGCTTGTACTTCTTAATTATCTTACGAATCTTTGGTAAGAATTCAGTTAGATATTCGGGCCTAACAACAAAATCATCGATGAAAGGAGCTGTATGCTTTTCTTTAATTTTACTTCTTAACAGACTAAAACTTTGACGTCTCATAATCCAGAATTTTTCACTCTTATATTCGCTGGGATCTTCTTCGAATCCATTAATCTCATATCTAGCACGGTGCTTAGCAAGTTCCTCATGAAGACTCCTAATTTTTTGTCTAACCTCATCCTCTGTATCACCATTAAATTCAATCATTAAAATAAGCTTCGGTATTCCTCTTAGTAGTTGAAGTCCATCTGGGATAAGGCTAATT
>CAITDW010000182.1 GCA_903891235.1 uncultured Candidatus Saccharibacteria bacterium | reverse complement strand
CACTTGGGTATCGGCCGACTTTGAAATATCGGGTATAATAGTATCTATCAATCCATTGATACTCCAGTTTATTTTTTTATGATCAATCATTATAGATGAAAAGTGTCCGTCGTTATCTGTAGCAGGTATCCAGGGTTGCCATAATTCGGTTCTTGAGACAAATGTTAATCCAAGTAACACCAAAATATTTTTATGTTGATTTTTTAATTCGAGCAAATCTCGTAAGGTAGTTCTAATAATTCGACGATTGCATGAGCCAGGTAGTCCACGATTAATTAATTTAGATGTAAGCTGTTCAGCTACAAGTTCAGGATAAACTTTGTATCCTTGATTACCCGCACCAAAACTGCATGAATTAGAATAGACAAGTAAATTTTTAGTTAAAGTCATAGTAAATTTTGTAATTCTGGAAGCACCTGTATTAAAGATTCTTTTCTGTGAATATCCATTAGATTTGTTAGTCTTTTAAATTCTGTTAAATGATGGCTGTCATCTTTGGACCACATGTAGTTTAACACACTAGTCCATTGATTTGCAAGTATTTCAACGCCGGTATCTTGACACCACTGTATATGATTTTTTATTAATATATCTAACCGAGTTTTGTGTTCTAAAGGTAATGCGCAAACAGTTAAATGGTCGGGACCGATCATTGCCCATACTCTAAATTTTGAAAGATCTAATATTCCATTGGTGTGCCAGGATTTTTGTAACTCAATTAAACTGGCTACATTTAATAACCCAACAGTTGAGCTCACGGTAAAATTTACATGCGGGCATTGAGTTTTAACTAATTCTAAATTTGATTCAATTATTTTCCAATCTGTTCCGTGCCTAACATATTCAGCAACCTCACCTATAGCATCTAGGCTAGCACTAATTTTAATATTAGAAAAGTTTTTCCAAAGATCTAATACAGAAACTTTTCGATATTGTAAAGTTGTAAAATTAGTATTATATATAATTTCTAACTCAGTATTACCGCAGCCAATAAGGGCATTTAATATTGTATAGTGTTCTTCGGACAACAATGGTTCGCCACCAGCAAAATAAATTTTTTCAGCGAAGGGTAAGTATGTTAGTATTCCTGCTAAATTAAATCTTCGTTGTTGTAATCGTAAAGCTGAATTCACCGAAGTAATATCGCCAAATAACTCTGTTTCTTCTTGTGCAATCGAACTACTAAAATATCCACTACACATACGGCATTTAAGATTACATATATTGTTTAATCTTATATCAAGGTATACAGGCTTAAACTCATCAATGATTCCAGTTGGATTAATATTATCAACTGTTATATATGGCCACCTTACATTTTGGGTTAATCGCGGGCTACCTAATCCAGAATCTTCGAGTTGATAACAGTTAACACACTCTTTACTACGAACCCCGGCAATCATATTTGACCGCAGTTGATTGAATTCCTTGGATTTTGCAATATTGTCTATCGAGCGTTCTTCGATGTTGCCTAGTGGGTGCTGATGGGCTGCCCAACAACACGGTAATATATTTCCGTCGGTTCCAATATACAAATGCATCCACGGCAATACACAAAATGTATCTCGCACTGTGCTAGTAGGCACCAATGTAGATATTCCGTCAACTATTTGATATTGTATAGGCCATGTATCGGTCGAATATAACTTCCTGGCCTGTTCTAATTCTTGTGCAATATTTCGATTGCTGGTTAATATTAATATGAAAGAATTGGAAATATCAATTTGGCTAGCATATTTTTGCAGGGCAATAACAACCTTGCCTGGCAAATCAGAATATTCATAAATATCTGAGCGATCCTGGATCAATACCAACTTATAATTATTTTTGTAGACAGGTTGATACAATTCCGTTAATTTATCGTGCAACCACTTTTCGCCATTGGGTTTAAAAAAGTTAGACAAATAGAGAGGTTCTGAACAGGTGTATTTTTGTTGCAGTTCGGATAATATAATTTCTAAATTCATAAATTTTGATATATCTTTAACAACAGCTTAGGATCGTAAAACTCACTTTCAATGTTAGTAAGTTGATCAGTAACAATTTGGTCCACGCTTTCAAATTTTACCTCACCTGGCGCCATATCAATATCGATATCGGTGCGCTTACTTGGAATTAGGGCCATTTCACGCAATTTGTGATCCTTAACAAATGTATCTTTAATGAAGTTTGCTTCTTCGTAGCTGATATCAATATCTAGCTCTACTCGAACAT
>CAITDW010000181.1 GCA_903891235.1 uncultured Candidatus Saccharibacteria bacterium | reverse complement strand
GTTGAGGCTGAACGCTGGGTAATTATCACTTGTTTGTTACGAGTAGTAACGTTATAAATTCTAAGACTTTCAGAAGGATGGTTTTTAAGAGCGGTTGCAATGTTTGATACTGTTTGTTCTTCGCTTTCTCCTATTAATATATCACTTTCACTAGTAATAAGTCCCTTATTTTGAACCATTTTGAAAGTAACATCGTGTAGACTTATAGTATCTCCTGCTTTTATATTAGTGATATTTTGAACATCAATGATTTTTACAGCTCTTGTTCCTGCTCCTTCAAACAAAGTACCGCTACCTATTCCAGTTTTTCTAACATCAACAATTTTAGTATTGTATTTAGATTTTATAGTTGGATCTGATCCAAACTCTCCAGTAAGAAGTTTTACGCCATCAAACTTAACTGAATTTGTTTGTTGTTCTACTTGTAGTAGTTTCTGCTGAAAAATATCATTTAACGTTCTAATATTAGTTTGAGAACCACCAACTGAATTTATAATACCTTGCATTTCAACAAGAGTTCTTGCGATAGAATTAAGTCCTTCTTGAGCGGTTTGAGCAATATTTGAACCATAACCAATGTTTTTGTAAAATTGATTTAAAATTTTAGATCTATCATTAAGATTACGACCTAGAAAACTACTAACGACATCATTGTTAGTTTTAAGACCTGTGCTTAAGCTTGTACCGCTAACATCTATATTTTTTCTGCCAAGATTAATAGCAATTGGAACAGAATTAATAACTGGATTTTTTAAGGTTATACCGCTCATATTAATTACTACCAAATTTTTGATGATTATTTTTGTTTTTGTAGTTCGCTTTTAGTAAGTCTAGCTTCTATCAATTTTATTGATTCTTCTATTGGCAGTGTAAAGGTAAAAGTAGATCCTTTCTTACCATTGCTTTTACACCAGATTTGCCCTTTGTGAGCCTCTATAGTACCTTTACATAAAGCAAGACCTAGCCCTCTACCTCCTGCTGGAGTTTTAGTCTTAGAGCTAACTGTAAATGTTCCAAAAATAGCGTATAGTTCTTTTTGTGGTATTCCTATTCCCTCGTCAGTAATCTTAAACTTGACTAAATCGTTGTTCTTCTTAAATTCGATAGTGATTCTACCATCTTTGCTATAGGTGATAGCATTGACAATTAAATTATCCAGAGTCGAGGTAATGTAATGTTGGTCACAGTTTACCAATAGATTATCTTCTATATCACAGATAAATTCTAAGTCTTTATTTTCTAAATATAGTTTTCTGCAATGATCTAGGCGATTACGTATTAAATCACTTAAATTTACCTGTTTTTTATTTAACACATAGTTGAGGCTTGAAAGTTTAGATACATCAATCATATTGTTAACAAGAGTTGATAGACGTTCAGAACTTTTTGATATTTCTTTTAAACCTTTGCGCCTTTGTTCTTCTGTTAATTTGTCGTAGTTCTCAAAAAGAACTTGTCCCATAGTTGTAATACCAACAATAGGAGTATGTGCCTCATGTTGTAAATTACGTAAGAATTCATTTTTAACTTCATCTGATTTTTTTAATTCTTCATCTATATCATATACTTGTTCGCTAAGATGATCAGCTCTTTGTTCGGTTAATTCATGCATTTGTTGCTTTGGTTTAAGAAAGGCTAATAAGAAAGAAGTTATTATAAATGATACATATATAATCTGTAATTTTAGATTGTATAATTCTTTAGAAATAGTCGGTGTATTTCCGATATAAAATTGATAACTAAACCAAGATAATGATACACTAGATATAATCATTACAACTGTAGTTTGCCAACTCATCAATATTCCTACTATATTTAAGTTCAATATAAAAATCACTAGTGAAATTTGAGAGAATTTACTAATTAAGGCTAACAAACTACTAACAAATCCTAAACCAACAAATACTGAGATGAAGAATATTAGACCAATATATTTTTCCTTAAAACTAGGTAGCCATAATTTGTGGCAAATAAAAATTGTACTAATAAACAAAGTAGTACATTGTAAAACATTAACTAAAATTATATGTTGATTGTATATAGATTTATCTAATGAGAATACAGGAACTATTGTCATCATTAAACTAAACGCAAAGTATGTATATACCATCTCGTTTTTAGGAGTTTTATTTCTACAATATTCCAGTAAATCAAAATTGCTGAAAACAAAAATAAGTTTGTTAAAATTGATAGATCTCTTTCTTGTTACTAAATTCTGATTTTTTTTAATTCTTATAATAGGTACTTTTAAGAAATGATGCACAAGTAATAATGTTATCAGATTAGTAATCATTGCTGGAATTACACTTTCTACGCCAGTTATAGGTTGTATATAACATTTCCAAATAATTACCATTGTAATACCAGAAAACATAGCTATCAGAACAGCTTTAGTAACACTACGAAATCCTAAAATAGATAACATCAAAGGAACTGTAACTACTGGCATATAAAAATTTTCACTTAAAAAAAGTAATTCTAATAAATGATCAGTATTTAACGTCAGTAAGACTGAGCCAATTCCTATAAATATTACGAATATCCTAGAAAGAAACAGTTCATTCTTTACCTTAATGCCTAAAGGTTTACAAAGATCATGAGAGAATATTACAGAGGAGGTGTTAATCCAAGAATCAACTGTCGACATAATCATTGCCATTATTCCTATAATAGCAATGCTTTTAATCCCAGCAATAGAGTAATTATCTATTACATACATTGCTAAATTATTTGGCTCTAAATTAGGATTATGAGTAAAGACTACAAACCCAATAAAGCATGTAATAACATAGATACTTAAACACACCAAAGAACTGATAAAAAATGATTTTCTGATTTGCGTAGTATTCTTTGCCATAAGTATTCTTTGAAACATAGTAGGATTCAATGCTGGAATTAGTCCGCATAGAAAAATAGAAAGATAAGAAAAAGACCTGTCAGAATTAAATACCATTAATTCATGATAATCAAATAAAGGGTGTGTTAAGATATTCCCTATAGACTCTGCATCACCCAAGACCTGCCAAATAAACGTGGCAAAAATTGGAATTACAACACCAAAAGTAATAAATTGAATTATATCAGTAAAAGTTACAGCTTTAATACCACCAAAAGCCGAATAAACAATAACAACAAAAGTACTAGCTAAAGTAGCATAAACACTAGCTATACCCAAAAAATGATTAAATATTGATGAAAATACCTTAATTTGCATAGCAATTACAGCAATAGAACTCGCTATGGCAGTAATTGCAGTTATAATTCTTGCACTTTTTCCATAAAGTTTTCCCATAGTCTCAGCTACCGAAATACTGCCATCGAAGCACTCGACTCTTAAACTAAAAATATATGCAACTACCATCAAATTAAAAGCATATCCTGTTCCAGCCAAAACATACCAAAGGCCATTTTTATAAGTTTCTGATAACGAAATAGCAAAATCACTTCCACCAATCCAAGTGGCAATTATAGTGGCAGCAAGAGTTGCTGTGCTAAAATTTCTATTACCGACAGCATATTCTTTAATATTTTTTATACCCCTACTAGAAAAGAGACCAAATATTAAATTTATCATTAAAAAACTAATAATAATTATTGTATCAACATTAAAAATATCAAAATCTAGCATGCTAATTAAAGTTTAATTTATAGTTCTTTATATAGATTATTTGTTTTTTATTGTATATAATTACTGCATATGTAATCAACACAAGATTGCATTTCACTATTATTTAATTCATTAATCATAGCAACACCAGCTTTATTGCACCATTTAGTACATGGTGTCATCTAGTATATTATGAGTCAATATTAATTTAACTAAATAATATTATGATATTGTTCTACTAATTCCTTTATTTTTTCTATAGAAACTTCCAATACTTTGTGAATACGATCTTGCATTGCGTGATCAATATTGACTCTATAAATAAATAAACCATTATTATGCTTGGAATATTTAGAATTGTATAACGTATAATCACACCATTTACGATTTGCAACATACATATTAAATTGCTGTTGAGCATAATACTCAGTAGGTATAGCTTTTTCACCCTCGTTATGTATTGCAAGTACTTGTTCTAAGTAATTATGCGAATCTGGTACTTTAATTTCAGTCATTCCATCATCGCCTACTAATCCATCAGGGGAACAGGCAACATAATCGTTAAGCACAATTAACCCAACATCATCTATAATAGTCCAAGTACTTTTTATATATTCTGCTTTTGCAATACACTCATAATCTAATCCACGTTGAACATGAACATTATTGAAACTCTCAGAATCTGATTTAGCGTTAGTTATAATCTCACTAGCTTTCTGATAAAGATACTTTTTGCTAGCGGCTGGAGTTCCAAGTAGTTTGTAAAAACAAGAACCAGTTATTTTGCCTAATCTTAGATTATGCCATTCATCCGACCCTTGTTTTAATTCATTGAATATTTGTATTTCCTGCATTTAAAAACTCCTCTTTCAACAATAAAAAATTATCTACGCCTTTCTTCACGGAGTCTAAATCACTACTATTTATCTCGTGGTAACTAGTAAACTCTTTTAGATTTAACTTACTTTCATTACATAAATTAATCAATTCTTTAACTGGATTTAGCTCTATTTCTTTTACTTGAGATATTTTAAAGCTTTGCGCATCGTTATCTTCTTGAGCTAACCCTATAATAGAAGATAACGCATAACGCCTAGCATAAGTAACACCAGCACCAAAGTGCTGCAATGCATTTCCAGTTACTACACCTTGTTTATTTTTAGTTACTACATTTTCTATAGAAAATATAGATTTAATCCATTGCCCAGATTCGTGAATAAGCAAAGTTAAAAGTAAAGGCTTACCATCTACTGATTGTGATATTGGTTGAACAATAGATAAACCGTTATCAGACAAAGGTTTTTTTATTGCTTCTAGACAACTAGCTAAATCGGCATATTTATAACCATAACCTTGTTTGTCTTTGCCCACATTTTCAATAACTGATTGCGCTTTGCTTAGTGCAATAGCTAAACAGTCAATTTTTTCACTCATCATTATATCGTTACTCATTTCAATTCCTCCACCATTTTTTTTAATTCCTTAAGGTCATACAAAAACCAGTCCGACAATCTTGGATCAAGATTAGAAAGGTCGACCATAGTTTTAAACCTATCCATCAGCTGATCTATTGTTTCTATTATTATTTTTAGTTGGTTACTCATTAATGACCTCCCATATATCTTTAAAGTTTTCTATGCAAGCAATGTTTATAAAAACCTTTGCACCGTCATGATTACGTAAAACCCCGTTTTCATCAAATTGAAAATAGGAACCTTTGTCTCTCCATACTTCAGTTACTTTCTTGCCATCAGATAAAGCTTGCAAAGCTTTGATAACATTAACAACGTTTGCTGTTGGTTTTTTGCAAGGCATTACAATTTCGTAGTTTTGATCGACTAAGTATCCGTACTCATTAAATTGGTAATTATCTTTTTCTACTTTCATGTTCATAACCTCATACCCTTATTGATCTTGAGGACATGTAATCTAAGTACATCATGTTTCTTTGATCAATCTCTTGCTTTTCGTGATAGTCAATCTCTTGCTGCAAAGCTATAGGGTCATACTCAGAGCTATCCCAGTCAATGTTAAATGTTTGAGCTATACGTAATAATTCTTCGTACTCGTCAATTTGAGTGGATAGCTCAAGAAAATTAATAGAATTAGGATTGTAGGGAATGTTGTATTGATAAGCTTTCAATAGCAGCTCTTCCTTATGGCTACTCTCAAGGATCTTGCTTTGTATCCTCAAAGCCATACGGGCAAAAGCTTCTTTGGCTAGTTCAAAGTTTTGTTGAACCTGAATCGCCTGAGCTGGCGAAATAAATGTATCTGTCATAGTTTTCTCGCAAGGAAATTGATTGCTCATTGTAGCACAATTTTCTTTGCAAGTATAGTTGATGCCTAACATTTTTGCTTGAGCAATAGCTAAATTTTTTAGTTGCTCGAGTAAATGTGATTGTTTCTCTTCTTTTGATATAGTATACATAGGACTCACTCCTTTTTAATAAGTTGCGTTTTCTTATTTGTTTTGGTGTTCAAACGAAAAACAAATAAGAGGTTGGTGTGATCTAGATCTGAAAAGCCTAAGTCGTGCAAACAATCTTAGGCTTTTTTTATGCCTGAATTTTGATGCAGACCTAGATCACAAAAGTGAGTATATACAAGATTATTTACTTTGTAAAGAGTTTTTTTGTTTTTTTTATCGAGTATTTATTAAGAGCTTTTTCTCAATAACCAATTTTTGTAATAAGTCTTTGCTAGATCCGTGTTAGCAATTAGTAAAACATTTTCTGCGTTACGTTTATCTGCATTTTCCGTGAAGTTAAAAGAGCCTGTTAAAATTGTATTACTATCAATGATCATTACTTTATTATGAGCAATACTAGAAATTCTATCTTGATAAATTTGTATTTGATTGCTTTTTAGAAGATCTAAAACCACATGTTTATTCTTATGAAAGTTGCTACGATCTAGAATGATTTCTACTTGCAAGCCTCTATTTTTTGCTTGCACAAAGGCATCAATAATTTTTTTGGAGGTAAAGCCGTAAGCTTGGACAAATACGCTACGCTTAGCTTTATTAATATGACTAACGATTAAATCTCCACAATGATCTGGAGGAGTAAAACATGTTTCGTAAGACAGGGAACGAGAATGGTAGAAGGTAATACCGATATAAACCAATATTATGGACAAGATAAGAATTGTCAATGATCTCTTCATTATCTTTTGTTTATTTTTTTGATTTAGTACAATATGTTTTTCCCTTTTTATCATAACATATGATAAAAAACGCCTCTTGTTCTTGATTTTCTTTTGATTGAGGATATTTTTTATGTTGTTTTGATTTTTGTTGTTTTTGAGCGAGTTCCTTTAAAGCGATAGTAAGTCTTTGTTCTTCTAGTTGCAAAGCTAATTCGGCGTTTCTTCTAACCGCTTCCTCAATTACCTTCGTTTCTGATCTTCTTTGTTCGTTAGCAGCTCCTTTTAATCCGCCTCCAACACCTGAAAGTAATGCGTTAGCTTGATGATCTTCTGGATGTTTAGCTGATCCTTTTCCAGCTGAAGAAAATGCATCACCTACACCGTCTGCCCATGTAGGCTCATTGACTAAGTCTTTATATTGATCTAAATATTCTTTGTATCCTGATTTCATAGCAAAACAAGGAATTGATAAAAGTTGACAAAAAACCAAATAATACCAATATCTCCTCATCATATATCTTCCAAGGCTTTTTTATTTTGATACACCTGTATTATATAATCTAACTTTTCTTTATTTAATTGATAAGAATCTAGCTTGGCTCCTTCTTGCCTTATTCTTGTAATTATTTTGTCTTTTTCAAGCTTTTTTATATTCTGGTAAACATTTGGTTTAGAAACATTGGTAGTTTTAGATATATAATCTATACTTACACTAGACAGCTCGTTTACACTCGTATTTACTAATAATATTAAAATCTTACGCTGATTCAAAGAATATATATCATAACTTTCTATCGCATGAATCAAAATCTGTTTATTATACATATTTTCTTGTTTTTATATTATTTAATTATCTTCAATATATACTCTTTTTTTCAAAAAAATTCAAGTTATTTATGTTTTTCTTGTTGACATGGTAAATTAATGGGAGTAATTTTAATTTATCAGATAACTTTGATGGAAAAAAGTTATAAGTGATGCAATTGAAAATAAAATATTAAATGGCTTTGGCAAATAGTTATTCAATAATAAAAGAATTAATGGACGCTGGAGTTTCCGAAAAAGAAGCCGAAGTCTTAGTCAGAAGATTCGTTGCTAAAGACGAGATCGAACAATTAAAAAACGAATTAGCTACAAAATCTGACGTAATACACTTAGAATCTAAGATAGAAGTCGTAAATACCAATATTAATTGGCTTAAGGCTATCTCTATCGCTAATTTTACAGTGTTGCTCGGCAGTGTCGTAACTGTAGCAATAAGTTTTTTATTGAAATAAAATTTACAACTTAACTAAGTGGTTTTTAATGGCATTTTTAGATACTCATTTGATAATTAAAGAACTTGTAGCTACTGGTACTTCGGAAGAAGCGGCAGAGGTTTTCGTTAAAAGATTTGTAGCTAGGGATGAGATAAGTTCGTTTAAAAATGATTTAGCTACGAAAACTGATATCCAAGAATTAAGATCTGATATTAAAAATATTAATACTAATTTAAAATGGTTAATGGCTATCGTATTAACTTTAGTAGGTATTTTGTTAAAAAACACGTTTATTTAGAGCTTGTATAGCATATTAACTTATGTTATGCTAATTTAGATTTTAACTTAATTAAAGAGTTAGGCTATCTATAAATAACTTGGTAGATAGGTGTTCCTTAAGTTTTTTTTGTGTGTAAGTTGTTAAAAAAAGCCTTTAAACTAATAAAGACTCTTTTTAACTTTTATTCTTATTATTGGTTGGTACCCGTATATTTGAATAAGTAAAACTTCTAAACTTTAGTGACTTATCGCTAAAGTAACCAAACCGCCCCTTTTTTGATCCTTGCGAGATTGAGAAAGACGATTTGGAACACACAACTAACACATATAAACAGGAAACCCTATCTTTATGTATCCATCGTATATGATGGATACCCTATCAGGTTTTTTTATAGATGTCAAACAACATTTATAAAAATATATGCATATTGATCAAAGTTTATTTAAAAAGATAGTTAGGCAGCATATTTCAGATAGTGTGAAGTTATCTTGGATAGCCATAAAACTTGAGGAATATGAACGTGATGGCTTTACTTATATAGATCAAAAAACATGGGAAGAAAAATACGGCACTTCTATTCCCACCTTTCAAAAACACTTAAAGATTCTAGACGACCAATACTTACTAGAAAGAGATTATAGATCTGATTACACGGGTGGTAAAAAGCTATACGTAAAGCCAATTGAACCCGAAACTCTTGATAACATGACGTTTTTTGCGAAGTTCGATGAGATCGAGGAGGAAACTCATCGCTTTGGGGCTACTAAAAAAGCTAGGTTTAGCGATGTTCACAATATCAATCAAACTATTTGTATCAACAGCACGTGGCTAGATTTAAAGCCAGAAGACGGTAACTCAAATACTCTAGAACGTCTTAACGTAGAAAAAGGAGATTATCTTTGTTTTAAAGCTAGAGTCACAAAAACTGAGAAAGGTTATTTCTTAACCAATATTCATAACATTAGGAGGAGTCATGAATACTATGACAACAGATAGGGAAAGACACATCATGATTATAGCCGCAAGAGCAAGGCGAAGAATGCAAGAGGGAATAACTTTCCAAGAATTATTCTTGGATGATCTTGACATGTTATTTGATTTAATTTTAGGAGGTGAGGCGTGAAAAAAGGGAAGCAAGAATCTAATAAGGAATTAGTTGGTTATACGAAAATGCAGAACGGTGATGTAGTTCCTATGTACAACACTGATGCAGTATGGCTTGAGCTAAAAGCTAAGCTTGTTAAAAAAGTAGAAGAACTCGACAAAATTCTAAAAAAGAAAGGGAGTTAGGCATGAGTACAGAAGAATTTAATAACTATAATCCTGAAATTATATTGGTGCCTGCCAATTGGTACTATTCGTTTTTAGATCACAAACAAAAACGCCCTGATTATAAAAGGATAACAGGGGTAGCTGTATTAGGTGATTTATATGCAAGTTTATCTGATAAGGATGGATATATTGACGGCGAATTTTGTTTAGATGGAAAAAATACAGGAGGGCTGCATCTAGATAAAGATACAATTTCTTTTTTAGAAGAAGAATATATCGGGGAAAAATCACATCGTATTTTTATTGATATTATTACGGGAATGGCTCAGAAAAATAAGGAGTATGGTTATTTAGCTGGTTACTTATTGAGCGATCTAATTGATATAATAGACCATACAAACTCTTCTGATAACAGTCTTTCAGTTCCTAAAAATGAATGGCTAAGATTATTCAATGAAACACCACAAAGAATAAGAAGAGCTTTAGAGTTATTAAAAAAGTTAAGTCTAATTACTTTTTTAATTTCAGAAAATCATTTTGAAATATCAATAAATATCCCTGCACAAATTATCCCATTTAACAAAAAGGAAACCAATGAGTAAGGCCATCCATAAATCTACGTCTAAAGTTAAAAAAATCACTTTGAAAGAACAAGGGAATATTACACCAGAATCTTTATATAAAATTATTACTAAGAAAGATGGAAAACCTGATCATATAGCAATCGCTATTTATGTTGAGGTTAGATCTTGGTTTAAACTTAAAAAAACTAAAGTTGATGGTAATGTAATATATTCATCTAAACTGAAAGGTCACGGTTTCCAAACAGGATATGAACATTTTGTTACTAAATATCAGTGTACAAGTGAAACCATAAGAACAAAATTTGTGTTACTCGAAGAACTTGGATTAATCACAAGAGATTTTAGAACGGAATATTTTTACGGTAAAAGATTTAACAATTTAATGTATATTTTAGTGTGGAAAGATACCCCGCATTTTTATAGTGAAATTGGATTAGAAAAACCTAAAAAAGTATCTACAACATATCCAGAAAACCAAGGATATCTCTCCCAAAATACCTTGACCCCTATCCAGAAAAATCTGGACAATATATACGTAATACCCAATAACCACTTAGAAGAACAAGAGAGCTTAAAAAGCTCTCTAAGTTCTTCTTTTAAGGAAGTACCTATATTAATAAAATCTACAGCGCGTGCGCAAGAAACGGAAAACACAACTTTCTCGAATGCTATCCTGACGGAGCATTCGCAAGTTGCTATTCCTGAACCAAAGGAAACAGTCACAGCTTGTGACGATACTAAGAAACCAAAAATCCTAACCGCTGCTGAGGAAAAAGCTATACACTTGCAGAGAATGCAAAGAGATCCAAACGAGCAAAGTGATGGTAGTCTTTCTGCGTTGATGATAAAAATAATCCAGAGGCAGGAAAACATAGGGGTTCTTCAACCCGAGGTTGAAACTATACCAAGTATCTCACCTATTAAAGAGAGCATAGATCAGCCAAAAAATGAAATTTTATCCAATAAAAAAGAAGTTTTTATGAAACAAGAAGAACAAAATCCTATACCTGATAAGGAAACTAGGAAAATGCTGCTCTCAAAGGCTATCTTCGATGCCTTTGGAGCAGCATCTAATGAAATTCAAGATAACTGCTCGTTTGAAGAGCTAGAACATGACAAAGTCAATATAAAGCCTGGTCTTGGAGTATCTTTCAACGACATTGAGAAAGCTAAAATACGAAGATGCATACAATCCGTCTATGGTGAAGATGTTAAGCTTGTATTGGCTAAAACTCAAGCCGTGGTAACAACTGGACACTTGGGAAGTCAAAGCGTGTTGGCAAAAAGCGAGGTTTTGGTAAGCAACTCATGCAATAACCCACAGTGGCTTAGGTTTAAAGCTGAATTAACTAAAGTTTTGCTAAAAAAACACGAAGAAAAAATAGCTATTCATATTTTCAAAAACTGGTTTGATAAGTTGCGTGTAAGCGATGATTCAACTAGTCAAAAACTAATTCTAGTTGGATCAGTTTGTGTTATTCAATGGATCGATGATAAGTTTGGAATGGAGTTAGAAAACACAGTGTTAGCTAGCGATTTGACCATAGAACTACGGGATGAGGATAATAGAAATAGGCCGTTAATTTTTTCAAAACAAACAATAAAAAGAGGGTGAAAATGAACAAAGGTTTATATGAAAGATTAGTCGAAGATGTACTAGATAATATTAAATTGAAAGGTATAGATGTTGCCAAGGAAAATTACGAGAAGATTTGCTCTGATTATGGAGTGGTTTATAAAAACAATAGGTTAGAGAGAAAAAATGAGAAATAACGCAGAAATACAACTAATAGGCTACGTATACCAAGATGCAAGATGTCCAAATGAAAGAGATTATCCGAATTGGGTAACGTTTAAAATGAGCGTTAACAAAAAATACAAAGATAAGAATGGTCAAGAACAACAGGATACTACTTGGTTTGAATGTAAATCTAACTCTGAAAAAATGTCTAAAAACATTAAGGAATATGTCAAAGACAAAATGGGTGTGTTGGTTAAAGGTGTACCTAAGGCCAAAGCGTATACTACTAGTAGTGGCACAGCAGAAGCAAATATTGAGGTGCTAGTAACAGACTTTAATATTCTAACTTATCCAAAAGAAGCAGAAGCTAATAAAACTACTTATAGCAGCGAAAGCTTGAATAAAGGGGCAGCGCCTCATGTAGCTAATGTAGCTAGTGATAGGTATAAAATAGGAGAATTTAATAACAGTCATGTAGAGTCAGAACTACATGATGATGAAATACCATTTTAGGAGGGGTATATGAATTTTATAGAAGCAGTAAAACTTATGCGAAGAGGTAAATTGATGCAAAGAAAAAATAATAGTTTTGACCATTATTTTTGTCTTTATACAGATGACGATAAGGATGAAATAGTTTCTTATTTTTTAGATGGTAAAGTTCAAGCTACTGAGTGGGTATTTAGTTTAAGTGATATTGAAGCAAATGACTGGATAATATTAGATGATTATAAAAGAGGATAAAATGGAAATGACTATAGTTGAAGCAGCTGCATGTGGTAATCTTAAAAAGGTAAAAGAGTTTATTGCTTTAGGAGCAGACGTCAATAGCCGTGCTAGACACAATAGTACAAGTTTACTTCAAGCCAGCCAGTACGGACATTTAGATGTGGTAAAATACTTGCTTGATCAGGGCGCAGATATTGAAGCTAGAGACGAAAGGGATAGGACTGCTTTAATGAGAAGTACAACTTTTTGCTGTTTAGATATTTTAAAGTATTTAATAAAGCAGGGTGCTGACGTCAATGCTAAAGACGATCGAGGGTGGACTGTTTTGGATTTCACTTATGAATATTCATGGCCAGAAATTAGACAATATTTAATCGATAATAAAGCCGTTCTAGGAACAAGAAATAAATAATAGGCAAACAAAAATGATGTTTAATTTTTATACTAATTCTAGTAAAATTATGAAAACTTTTATTACCTTAGGTTGGTATATACTTTGTAATACCATGGGTGGTCTACTTAGTAATGAATACAACGTTATCTTAGGTACATTTTGGGAGCGTCTGATATTAACAATAGCGATTACGCTTTTTTTTGAGTTAACCATTTTTGCCTTATTTAGGATTATACTTCCTTGGGGCTTATTTAACATTTTTGAGGACTAAAATACTATGGCGATAAAAGATACGATAGATACTCTACTCGGTGAATACGTAGCAATTGGCGATTCAACTAACTTAGCAAAATTATTAGGTAATGCGTTCTTACCATCAAGTAACGTAGATCTTATAACGCAAGCAGCGGGGATAGGAACAGCAGGAGATGGCAGAGATGCAGTACTTTCGGTTTTAATTCAATATGGAGTAACATGATGTTAGTAATGATAATGTATTTTATTAAAAACATTAATTGTTATATGGTATACTAGTAAATAAATTAAGAATTCGTTGTTAATAACAATGAATAACAACAGAAATTGATAATGACAAAAGTTAAAAAGACTGGTTTTACAAAAGGAGCGTCTGGTAATCCTAAAGGTAGGCCTAAAGGAACTGTTTCACCATTAAAAAAACAATTACTTGAATTGCGAAAGAGAGCTGCTGAAGATATTCCTACTGCATACAAAATACTTTGGGATGATTTTAATAATGGCGATGCGGCTAGTAAACAGTTAGCAAAGCAAATATATTTTAAAGAGTTAGTCTCAATTCCTACGGATTGGTTAAATCAAACTGTAGTTGTTGCTCAAGAGGACGGAGTAGATAGGTTAGAAGCTATTACCAAGGCGTTGCCTCAGTTTGAGGAGCTAACACACAATGAGGCTATGGATGAAATGAGAACGCTTAAAACCATTGAACCAGAAGCTAAGAAAGACGAGGGTGAAGATATGTATAAGCTCATGTCTGATGAGCAACTAAAAATTATTCATAGTATGTATGAAGATGCAAAAATAAAATAAGGTTTAAAAATATGGAAGAATTATCAAATTGGATTATCGCTATTTCAACATTTGTTACTATGCTGGCTATTATAAGTCAAGGCTGTATTGCTAATAAAGCAAGAAAAGATAATTTGTTTAAGATAAGACTTGATCATTATGGCGAGATAGTAGATTTTTTGCATCATTTGATTTCTACATTCAATTTCAATCATAAGGCCATAATAGGAAAGCAACTAAGTGAAAAAAAACTGAGATTTAATATCTACGACATTAGTGGTAGCAAAAAGTTCTTAGCACAAGTGGAATATCTTTTTGGCGATAAAATAGTAAATTATATAAAAGATAAATATGAGCTTGGTGAAGTACACACATTAGGCAAAATAAACAGGATATCTAATGAGTTTGAACTCAATCTTGAATTAGAATCTATGTTTGCACCGTTTTTTAAAGATTAAATCATAAAAAATGCCATTAAAGCAGAGAAGCTACTTAATATACACTCCTCGTCTTATCAAACAAGTGTATGATAAGACAGCTCTCCTCATTGACAAAAAACCCTCAATTCTGTATTATATTGGCATCTTATAAAACTAAGTCTTAAATACTCATAAATAAAAGGAGAGATGAGAATGAAATATATAGAAGTCAAGGATAACGAGGGTAATATTAAATTATACACTTTTGCGAAAGCCATAGAGGCTCTCATAGAAGGCCATTGGGTAAAAAGAAAAGATGATGATAAAGTACATAGCTCTGATGTCGGAATCACATTTTTTACAAAATATTCGACTAATCCATCATTTCAAGGCCAAAGCATTGAGAAGCATCTTAAGTTGACCAAAGAGGATATTTCAGCAAACGATTGGACTATTGTTACTCTTCATCACGAATGAGAATACCTAAAAATATTGGCTATGCACGTATTAGCACCAAAGAACAAGATCTAGATATGCAAATTACCTCAGTTCGGGATAAGCGTATAGTTTAGAGATAGATCAAAACCATGATTTATTGAAGGTTTATTTTTCTTAAGGCAATAAGATATAAACGTGGATAGTATGTGCACAAAGGCATTGATAGGTGATCTATGTCTCG
>CAITDW010000180.1 GCA_903891235.1 uncultured Candidatus Saccharibacteria bacterium | reverse complement strand
AGAAACTCTGGTGAAAGCTTTGCTGACCAAAGGAGGTTTGGAAGCGGGGGTCCCCTCCTTTGAGTATTAAGTCCCGACCTGCATTTGTAAATACTCTACCCGTGTTATTGAGGAGAGTTGATCCATGTTTCGAGAAGTTAACAAATAGTTCACCTGGCATACCATCGTTATACTCCCCAACGGTTATATAGCCGTGGCTATCTGCGACAGTAAAAGAAAATGTTCTAGCATTTCTCATTTTTGGTAATTCTTTTCTCACTGCACCTTTTAGGACTATGACTTCATTAGATTTTTCTTTTACCTCTGAAGTTTCTGCTTTGGCGCTAGTTTCTTTTTTAGCCATAGAAAGAGGTTGTCCGACTTTACAATTATCCCTGTAGATAGCAACAGCTTTAAGACCCATTTTCCAGGAATCAATATGTAATTGCTCTACCTCTTCAACACTTACCTCTTCTGGAAGGTTAACTGTTTTACTAATAGCTCCCGACAAAAATGGCTGTACGGCTGCCATCATCTTAACATGTCCTAGATAATGTATGGCATTATCTCCCATAGAACAGGCGAAGACATTTACATGCTCTTGTTTCAGCCCTGGAGCACCGATGATAGTTTTTTCAGTATCAATATATTTTATTATCTCATCAATTTGTGACTTAGAATATCCCATTACCTTTAAAGCCCTAGGGATTGTTTGGTTTACAATATGCATTGTTCCACCGCCAACTAATTTTTTAACCTTAACAAGACCTAAATCTGGCTCAATTCCAGTAGTATCACAGTCCATCATTAAACCAATAGTTCCAGTGGGTGCAAGCAATGTAGCTTGTGAGTTTCTGACGCCATAAAGATTTGCTAATTCGACAGCATCGTCCCATGCACTTTGAGCAGCACTTAGAAGATCTTCGGCCACTAGTTCAGCGTTAATATTTGCAACTTCATCCTTGTGCATCTTGAGGACTTTTAACATGGCCTGTCTGTCTTTATTGTAGCCGGAAAATGTTCCGACTCGGTGAGCTATTTTTGCGCTAACGGCGTATGCATGACCAGTCATGACTGCAGTAATTGCCGCTGCTTGAGCTCTACCTTCTTCAGAATCATAAGGTAAACCCTGAGCCATCAATAGGGCTCCAAGATTAGCGTAGCCTAATCCTAGTTCTCGATATGCCTTAGCATTCTTTGTAATTTTATCGGTAGGATAGCTTGAATATCCAACAAGTATTTCTTGTGCTGTAAACATAATTTCAACTGTATGCTTAAAAGATTCAACGTCAAAAGTTCCGTCTTCATTAAGATAATGGAGTAAGTTAATTGAAGATAGGTTACATGCGGAATTATCTAAATGCATATATTCACTACAAGGATTACTTCCATTAATGCGTCCAGCATTAGGAGTTGTATGCCATTTATTTATAGTTGTATCGAATTGCATTCCTGGGTCAGCACATTCCCATGTTGCTTCGGATATTTCTCTAAATAAATCTTTTGCTTTAACGATCTCTATAGTATTACCGTCTTTGACTCCTTTTAGTTCCCAGTCATCATTATTGATCACTGCATTCATAAATTCATCTGTTACTCTGACTGAATTATTGGCATTTTGGTACTGAACGCTGAAAGAATCTTTTCCATCTAAATCCATTGAAAAACCATTCTCTTTAAGAACTCTGGCTTTTCTTTCTTCGATAGCTTTACACCAAATAAATTCCTGAATATCTGGATGATCAGAATTAAGTATTACCATTTTTGCAGCTCTTCGTGTTTTTCCGCCACTCTTAATTGCTCCGGCAGAAGAATCAGCTCCGCGCATAAAACTTAGTGGGCCTGATGCAGTACCGGCACTCTTACCTAATGATTCCTTAGAGGATCTAATAGCACTTAAATTAATACCCGATCCAGAACCACCTTTAAAAATCATGCCTTCTTCTACATACCAATTAAGGATTGCTGGCATAGTATCTTCGATTCCTAATATAAAGCACGCACTTGCCTGTTGTGCTCTCTCAGGAGCACCAATATTAAACCAAACCGGAGAATTAAATGCTGCCCTCTGAGTCGCTAAGATAAATTTTAACTCCTCTCTAAAATTTTCTGACTCTTCCTCTGTTTCAAAATACCCCTCTTGAAAGCCTTGTCTTGTTATCGTATCAGCAACTCGATCAATCAAATCCTTCAGAGATTTTTCTCTACCTGAAGTTTCTGGAGTGCCACAAAAATATTTTTGGGCTACTATGTTAATTGCATTGAGTGACCAATTTTCTGGAAACTCTACTGCCTTTTGTTCAAAAACAGGTTTATTACTAAACGGATTAACAATAATTGAATCTTGTTTCATCCATTTAAGCTTATCGTAAGCTTTTGTTTTAGGTTGAGTAAAGAGCCTCTCAACCTGTAGGCTAGTAGTTTGTCCCATAATACCCTCACTTTGTTATGGTTATTGTTGTTGTGTTTTTGTTAGAGTCTATTGATGACAATGATCATCTAAGCTCCTCAAAAATATCTAAATTAATACATATTTCTGAGGAGCGCCCAAATAATTGGGTTTAGCTCATTTTATTTTTATCTCGGTTCTTGATATTAGACAGCTCTTTTTCAAAACCTGCAATATTTTTGAATCGCTTATATACACTTGCGAACCTTACATAAGCAACTTCATCAATATCAGCTATGTGCTCCATGGTGATGTCACCAATTTTTGAAGAACTTAGCTCCTGTTCACCGATTGAATATAGGTCATGCTCAATATCAGCAACTAATTTGTCTAGTTGCACACTCGTAATCGATGTCTTTTCACAGGCTCTCATTAACCCAGCAACTAATTTGTCTCTATTATATAATTCTCTATTAGAATTATTTTTAATGATTACTAGCTGAGGTCTTTCAACTCGCTCATAGGTAGTAAATCTATAGTGACAGTTAGTGCAAAGTCTACGTCTGCGAATGGATTCACCTTCAGCTACATCACGAGATTCGATAACTTTTGTATCAACTTTATAGCATTGGCTGCATCGCATATTGTACACCTCCTTTATTCAGTTTAAATGTACTAACACTGTATTTTTTAGCTACATATAGTGTTTATAAATATAATCATAGCCCCACCTTTAGCGTTTTGCAAATATTTTATATTGTATTTTTTATTACAGACTATCCGTTACTAATCTGCTAAAAAGTTATCATCATCGTTGTTTTTTCTTCTATTTCTCAATCTTCTTAAAAATGATGGCTTATCTAGATCTTCTTCTGGAGTTTTTTCTAACGAATTACTTGCCTCTTCAATACTATCAGTATCATTATTATCAGTATTCCAAATATTCGACATATTTTCTTTATGGAAGTCACTTTCTGATTCAGTTTTTTTCTCAAGATCCATATCCAAACTATCTACAACTTCTTCAGTTTTACCTTCAGCAAGCTTATCAGCTATAGTGTCTTCTTCATCAATCTCATCATCCACATATTCATTACGCAACTCATTAGCTGCTTCATGTCGATTTGAAAAATATGATGCATCAAAACCTGTAGCAACTACAGTAATAATAACTTCATCCTCTAGTTCATTATCCACAGTCGCACCAAATATAATATTTGCATCAGGATCTGAAGCATTGGTAATTAATTCAGCGGCTGCATTAATTTCATGCATAGTTAAATCACTGCCGCCAATTACGTTGAATAATATGCCTCTTGCTCCATCAATCGATACTTCCAATAAAGGAGACTCAATGGCTTGCTGTGCAGCAGTGATTGCTCTATTTTCACCACTAGCCCTACCAATACCCATTAATGCTGAACCTGCATTCTTCATAACTGATTTAACGTCTGCAAAATCTAGGTTAATTAATCCATGTACAGTTATTAGGTCAGATATACCTTGTACGCCCTGCCTCAAAACATCATCAGCAACCTTAAAGGCTTCCATGAGTGGAGTTTGTCTATCGATAGTTTGCAGTAATCTATCATTTGGGATAACAATTAGGGTATCAACTGATTCCCTTAATTGATCTATGCACTGTTCAGCGTTTCGTCTTCTTTTATCACCCTCGAAAGCAAATGGTCGTGTCGCAAAAGCAACCACTAAGGCGCCACTATCATGTGCAGCCTTAGAGACAATTGGTCCAGCACCACTACCGGTTCCACCACCAGCTCCAATCGTTATAAAGACCATGTCTGATCCCTCAAAAGATTTATTGATTTCTTCTAATGATTCTTCAGCAGCCCTTCTGCCAACAGAAGGATCTGCACCGGAACCTAATCCTCTAGTCGTTTCTTTACCAATATGTATTTTTTCATTAGCTTTTGAGTGATGGAGGGCTTGTCCGTCAGTATTTATAGCCACAAACTCTACGCCTTTAACGCCAGATTCTACCATTCTATTGATTGCTGCTCCACCAGCACCACCAACACCAATAACCTTAATTCTTGCAAAAGTTTCAATAGCTGGCTCAACTTGTGGCATTTTGTATCCCTCTTTTATGATTTATATAATTTTAGTATACGATATTAATAATAGTCTTTCAATCAAAAACTCAATTATTACTCAATGTATTTTGCTTTATTTGAATCGATTAATTATTGTGCGCGCAAAATCAAATGTTCGACTCTTGTAATTATTTGAGTTGTTCATTTCCATATTAGGCATAAGCATATCTAAATGCATCAAACCAATAGCTGTTGCAAAGCTAGGATTGTCAACATTATCAGTCAGACCACTAATATTTTGCAATTTTCCAATCCTTGCAGCTAATTGTAGTTTTTCTTTAGCAAATTCAGCAATCCCAGGAATATTTGCGGTTCCGCCAACTATAACTACTCCACCAGGTAATTTTCTTGATCTAGCAATCTTCTTAAGTTCATCGTCAACAAAATCAAATAATTCTTCTATCCTCGCTTCAGTAATCATATCAACTTCACTAGCCTTAAAGGTATAGTTTTGATCTTTAATCTTAAATTTTATCCCCTCTTTTTTAATTATCCCCTTCTTGAGACTTGCATATTCTGTCTTTACTTTTTCGGCAACATCTAAGTCAGTTTTAAGGCCAATCGCCAAATCATTAGTCACATTAACTCCTCCAATGGGTATAATGCTGACATACTGTACTTCTCCATCCTCGATTACAGCCATGTTTGTAGTTCCTGCACCAATGTCTATGACAACTGTTCCCGATTCTTTTTGTTGTCTATTTAGTACCGCTTCTGCAGCCGCTAAACCTGATACAGTATGATGATTCGGACTAACCTGAGCCTTTTCCAGTGCAGCGTCAAGATTTCTTAGATTAGGAGTCGATGCTGAAACAATATGAGTATCTACTTCTAGCCTAACGCCATTCATTCCAACGGGATCTTTAATATTCTCCTGTCCATCAAGATGATAATTCTTGGGAAAAATTTGAACTATCTCCCTATTGGGAGGTAATTGAATGATTGAAGCTGCTTCTTCAACTCTTGCTCGGTCTTCTTCTGTGATAACTCTGTTGGCTGAACTTATGGCAATCACACCTTGAGAATTCATGCCAGTAACATGAGATCCATTGATATTGATTGTTGCTGAGTGAATAGGAAATCCACATAGTCTTTCGGCTTCAGAGACTGCTTGAGTAATGGCCTCAGAGACTTCACCTACATGAACGACGGTTCCTTTTCTCATACCAACGTTATTAGATATGCCATAACCAATAATTGAGAGCTTTGAAGCATCTCTAGAATCATTCATGCCGACTACGCATCTGATTTTACTTGTTCCTATATCTAGGCCTATGAAACTGTTACTGGAATCACGCATAGATGAAGTATAGCGCCTATGCTATAGATTGGGCAAGTAATTATTTTCAAATTAAGTTAAAATTTCTGCACCATTAGATCCAATTAGCACAGTATGCTCGAAATGAGCCGATCTTGAACCATCTTTGGTTTTAACGGTCCATCCATCATCGGCAACATATACATGATAGTCACCCAGTGTAGCCATTGGCTCGATGGCTATTGTCATATTTTGATAAAGTAAAGGTCCAGTATTTTTACTTCCGTAATTAGGTATATTTGGATCCTCATGAAGTTCATGTCCAACTCCATGTCCAACTAAGTCTCTTACAATTCCGAGTTTATGTTTCTTTAAAGTATTTTCTATCTCAAAGGATATATCGCCTACCTTAATTTTATCTCTTATCTGATTTATTCCATCAAGCATAGATTTTTCAGTAATTCTAACTAAAGATTTTTCTCGGTCATTTCTAGCTTCTCCAGCAATAAATGTTCTAGCAGCATCGGTAATCATTCCTTCATACTTTACTCCAAAATCTAAGCTCACAATATCACCATCTTCTATGATCCTAGTTTTTTTTGGAATTCCATGCACAACCTCATCATTTAATGAAACGCATAGAACTGCGGGAAAGCCCTGGTATCCAAGAAAAGCTGGCTTGCCACCTAAAGATTTGACTTCTTCATTTGCAATATTATTAAGTTCCATTGTAGACATACCAACTTCAAGATTTTTACCAAGAACATCTAAGACAGCCGAAAGAATTCTTCCACTATTTCTCATAGCTTGTATTTCTTCAGGAGATTTTACCCTAGTGAACATATTTTTTATTCCAAATTTTTTGATTTTATAGAATTTAAGCTATTCATAATATTCTCATGAATGGCTTGAGGGGTCAGACTAGCATCTACATTTATAATTTTGATGCCCTCTTTTTTGAAGTGATCTAATATTGGAAGTGTAACTTCATTAAACTCTTCTAGTCTAACGTTAATTGCACTTTTTGTATCGTCAATTCTTCCTCGTGACTGTAATCTCTCAATAATCACTTCTTCTGATGCAACAAGATGATAGATTGCAGTTAAATTGAATCGTCCTGAATTAATTTGAGAAAGTATCCAGTCAACTTGACCAATTGTCCTAGGAAAACCATCTAAAACAAACTCTTTATTAGTATCTATTAAGTTAACAACCGTATTAAAAACATTTATAACTTCATCATCACTTAATAGTTTACCCTTAAGCATTTCTTGTCTTCTTTTACCTGTGATGAGTACTCTTAGCAACTCACCAGTAGATAACCATGGATATCCTGCTTCATCTGCCAATAATCTTCCCTGCATACTTTTACCAGAACCTGCAACACCTAGAAGTATAATCATATTAGCTACTCAGTCTTTCTTTAACTATTGCGGCAATTTTAGCGCCATCAGCAGCACCATTAGTTTCTTTTTTGACCTGGCCAATTATAATACCCATATCTTTTGCGGTAGGATCTTTGAATGTCTTAATAACATTATCGATAACCTGTTTAATTTGATCATCAGAAAGTTGTTTAGGTAAATACTTATCTATAAGTATTTTTTCTTTTATTTCTTTTTCATTAGCATTATGATTGCCAGCTTGTTTATAAAGATCAGCGCTTTCCTGTCTTTTTTTTGATTCCTTAGTTAAGACCTCGATTATTTTAGAGTCATCTAACCCTTCATCTCTTATACCTTTAGCTACTTCAACATAAAGAATAGCGCTCTTGAGTCCTCTTAGTGTATCTACGGCTAGTTGATCTTTGGCAAGTAAGGCAGTCTTCAAATCTTCATTTAATTGCTGCTTGAGCATATATTATACTTACCGCTGGCCTAATTTTAATTTTTTAGCTTTATCAGCTTTTCTTTCTTGACGGACTATAGCCTTTTCTCTTCTTTCTGTTTTAGAGATAGGTTTTTGAAAGTACTGATTCTGCTTAGCTTCCATTAAAATACCAGACTGTTGCACCTTTCGAGTGAATCGTCTGATTAAGTTTTCCATTGGTTCTTTTGAATCTCTTCTAGTAACTTGTATCATTATGGGTATATTGTATGATGTTAGCTCTGTTTTTGCAAATATTTATTTATAAAAGATTAGTTCATGTGGTTTCTTTTTTGAGAAGCTCTTTGAGATTTTAGGACAATACTCTGAAGTTCCTTAAAAATTATAAACTGTTTGTTAGTGTAATAAACTTTAGTGTTTCCCTGTTTTTCTGAAATTAGGAAGCCAATTTTTTCGAGTCTTTTAAGTTCTCTCTGTATGTTACCGGCATCTTCCTTGATAAGCTTAGCAAGACCTCTAACATGTGTCTTGAAGTCTGGATACTTAGCATAGATTACTATAATCTTGCGTCTTACTCTGGAAGTTATAAATACATCTAACATAATTTCACATTGTCTTTCGAACAACATTAATTATAAAGGCTTTATTTTTTAATTACAATAATATTTGCAAAAAATATATAATTAAAGTGATGTACTACTATGAAATTCTACCAAGAGACGCGTCTTATCACTCTGAAAAGTTTCTTACTTACCATTCTGAGAAAGAATTTACTAAAAATAAGCTAATATTTATTAAATTAAGATCCAAAAAAGTTATTGGAATAGTTATCAGAAATACAACAAAACCAAAATTCAAAACTAATCCTATACTAGATGAATTGAATCAAATTCCGAATTTGCCAGATGAAACTTTAAAATTAATAAACTGGCTACACAGCTATTATCCAAGTTCAATAGGAGGATTACTAAATCAATTTATCCCATCTAATGTGTTGTTAATAAAGCAAAGTTCTAATGCTTATACAACTACTAATACTAATTTTTCTGAAGATACCCTGCCCAAATTATCTTCTGAACAAGCTGATGCCCTAAGTAAAATTGTATTACCTGGAACATATATACTACATGGCGATACAGGGAGCGGTAAGACGAGAATCTATCAGGAATTGGCTTTAAGAAACGTTAATCAGAAGAAGTCTGTATTAATTTTAACACCAGAAATTAGCTTGACTCCTCAGCTAGCCCAAAATCTAAAAAGCCTATTTCATGAAAAGGTTATAGTTATCCATTCAAAATTATCACAAAAAAAAAGAGCTGAAATTTGGTTAGAAATTGCAACTGGAAATGAACCAAAAATAGTACTGGGTCCTAGATCTGCTTTATTTAGTCCATTTCATAATCTAGGTTTAATAGTAATTGATGAATCTCACGAGTCATCATATAAGCAAGAACAAAGTCCGTACTATCAAACTATTAGGGTTGCAGGTAAATTAGCTGAATTACACAAGGCTTATTTCGTAATTGGCTCTGCTACACCTAAAATTGAGGATTATTATCTGGCAAAAACTAAAAATGTACCAATTATAAGGATGAAAGGTATTGCAAAAACTAATTCAAAGTTTACGATTACTAAAAAAATAATAGATATAAAGGATAAATCTCTTTTTACCAAAAGCAGTATTATATCCGATGCATTAATTACAGAGGTTGAGAAATCACTCGATAATCATGAACAATCATTATTATTTCTCAACCGAAGAGGTACATCAAGGATTATTTTTTGTGATTCTTGCGGTTGGCAGGACCTCTGTCCTAATTGTGATGTACCCCTGGTATATCACGGTGATGAATTTCAGATTAGATGTCACACATGTAGCTATAGAACGAAGCCAAAAACGTCATGCCCAAAATGTGGCAATCAAGAAATTCTTTATAAAGGCTTTGGCACTAAAGCTATCGTCAACGAAATAGAAAAGTTATTTCCTCAAGCCAAGATTAAAAGATTCGATAAGGATAATAAAAAAGATGATAGTTTTGAACACAATTATTATTCGGTTAAGGATGGTGATGTCGATATTATTATCGGAACTCAAGGACTAATTAAGGGCCTGGACCTACCAAAATTAAGTACAATTGGAGTAATAGTAGCTGATTCAGCACTAAGTTTTCCTGACTATACCGCTACCGAAAAATCATATCAGCAAATTAATCAAGTTATTGGACGAATTGGACGAGGGCACAGAGACGGAACAGCAATCATACAGACTTATAATCCTGATAGTAATGCTGTAAAAGATGCTGTAAACCTTAAGTATGAGGATTTTTATGCAAATGAGATATTAGAACGAGAAAAATATCACTACCCTCCTTTTAGACAAATATTGAAATTGACGTGCTTAAGGGCTACGGAAAAAAATGCTGCTTTAAACGCAAATAAGTTCAAGGAAATTATACTAAAAATGAATTTAGATGTTGAATTATCTGGGCCAGCTAAATCCTTCAGGACAAAAGTAGACAATAAATTTCAGTACCAGATCATTATTAAGTCTAAGCTTAGAAGTGAGCTTATAAAAATTATCAAAAATCTTCCAAATGGTTGGAATTATGATATTGATCCAATTAATCTTTTATAATTTTTCAAAAAATTAGTTTATACTCATAGATTATGGATAAAAAAGTAAATTCATTTAAATTAATCACCCTACCCAATCAAAATTTAAGAAAACCTTCAAAAAAAGTTGGTCTCATTAACGATCGAACAGAGGAAATCATCAGACACATGGAAGAAGTCTTATTAAAGTGGGAAAATGAACGAGAGCATGAGGTTGGTGTCGCATTAGCAGCAATTCAAATT
>CAITDW010000179.1 GCA_903891235.1 uncultured Candidatus Saccharibacteria bacterium | reverse complement strand
TCAGCGTTAGACCAGGATGACGTTTAGCGGTATTAATCAGAGCCTGGATTTATCACACACTATTAGCTATACCTTGAGCGAGATCATAACTACAGTTTTGTTTAGTGCTGTAAACTAAGTTGTAAAAGTATTTATAACTATATGTGTTGACAAATAGATGTGTTGGTCTATAATTAATTACAGGTTACAACGTTTGGCTCCACGATACGGAGCCTTTTATCTATCTGAGGTTACAAATAGTTATATCTATACTATGCCTCTTTCTTGTTATTGTCAAACATTAAAAAAGAGCCTAGTGCGCAGGCTCTTTATGTTTTTTATATTGTTCTCTTTTTGGGAGTAAAAAGTCCGATTGTCGATTAAATGAAAAAATCTTATTAGCGGGAGTAATCCCTTAATGTACTTTGATGCACCGATTCAACGTGCTTATAGTAACATAACAAATTAAATATAATCAAGTACTGTATAATACACTTGGGGCGCTAGTTATTAGTGCGTTTACTCTCAACTCTCTTGCCCCCTAATAGTCCCTTCATTGGGGCTATTTTTAATGTGAGGAATATCACATAGTATTTATATAAAAAAGTGTTGACATATCCTATACTTAAGCTTATAATTATTTAAGTAAACTAATTAAAGGAGTAAACGCCCTATGAAAACAACTATTAACGTAAAGCATATAGACACAGGAACTTGGGTTCTTGGTGACAATGATGAGTTTGTCTGCTCACACAAAGACCTTAGCGTATGGTACGACAAAGCATGTGATGAGATGCACGTAGAATGTCCAGCACAAGATTGCTCAGGTGTATCTGACGCTGAATATCATGCAGAATTAAACCGACAAGCAGAAAATGATGATACTGAGTGGTTAGACGCTGAGTACTGGAGAGGCATAGGAGAATAGGGTGGACGAAGAACTATTAACAAACCTAACTGATTCGTTAGATGATCTATCGGCTGTTATGGAAGAACAATCAGCAATAGTATCTGACATAAAGAATCTACTATTAGAATATATACACAATATTAATAAGCCTATGGAGGATTTTGAACTATGAATAAAATTGACATAATGTTAGATGAAGCTATTAAGATGCACGCTAACTTTCACACAAACAAACCTGGATTAAGTGACAAAGATTTCAAAGAAACTATACAGTCACTTATAAAATTAGCTAAAAGAGAAGTTATTGATGAGTACCGATTAGATATACCTTATGATGATGAAACTAATTTAAGCGAATGTTGCGGAGCACCTATAACGGAAGCTGGCGAATACTGCACACAATGTAAGGAGCACTGTTAAGATGACTTCTAAATCATTAACCAGCAAAGCAATAGACATCAAAGGTAAGAAATATGTCTTGGTATCTGACCGAGTACAATTCTTTAATGAGAACTATCCTAATGGATCAATCATTACAAACCTTGTATCTGAACCAACTAGCGAGATGATTATTATACAGGCTATTGTAAGACCTGATATAAAAGAATCTATGCGACAATTTACAGGATATTCACAAGCTGTAATTGGTGACGGAATGGTAAATAAAACTGCTGCACTTGAAAACGCTGAAACATCAGCAGTAGGTAGAGCACTTGGTTTCATGGGAATAGGTGTTATCGAATCAATAGCATCAGCCGATGAAATGCACAAAGCTAAAGTAAACACAGCACCAGTTGGGCACTCAACGACTACTGATCGTTATGTTACAGCCAAACAAGTAGCATTCTTAATTAACAAAGTTAAATGGACATACAACAGCTGGGGAGAATTCCCAGAAGCTGACGAAGTATTAAATCTACTTAGT
>CAITDW010000178.1 GCA_903891235.1 uncultured Candidatus Saccharibacteria bacterium | reverse complement strand
GCTTTGCACAGTAAAGGTCTAGCTTAGTGCTATTTGTCACCAAGCAATATTTTTATTTATGAAAAAGTATAAGTCAGTAATGTATTTCTTATTGACTTGGATAATCTACGCTACAAAACCGGGTTGGTAAACAACATTTTTACACCGTTTTACGGTGCCCCTGAGGTCATTTCTCACAATGCCCCAAATACCACAATGTCCGACTGTTATTCTTTTGCAGTCATAGCTTTCGAATTGCTAACCTTAAACCACCCCTTATTAGGAGACTATGTAAATAATGGGGAACCCGAGTTGGAAGAGCAGGCCTTGGCTGGTAAACTTTCTTGGGTTGATCATTCAACTGACTCTACGAACGCAAGAACCACTGGTTTACCATCAGGCCATGTAATTCCGGAAAAGCTGCTGCTTTTATTTAAGAGAAATTTTGAAGACGGGCTGAACAATCCCTTGGAAAGACCCAGCATGGCTGAGTGGTTTGATGGACTGAATTTGGGACTAAATGAATTATTGAAGTGCGGTAATGATAAGTGTAACCTTAATTACCCCTACAACAATGCCCATAAGTGTACATTCTGTGGCTATATGCCGACGAAAGTAACTAAGGTCCAAATGAGACGATGGGAAGAAGTGGAAACCTATGACAATGCGACTAATTCTTTACAATCATGCTTTTGCCTTGAACCGACGGTTTATGATGAAATACTAATTGACGAAAACACTCCTAAAGAAATTGCTGCATTCAATTTTCTCTTAACAGATACTTCGCCGTTGCAAACTCTGCTAAGGGTTGAACTGCTCAAGGATAATGACGAAAGTAAAATTCTGTTAACTCCTCTTAATAAAATTACATTTGATATTTCGCCAAGGTTGGGTTTGACGCAGGGCGGCAAACCAAAGCAGATTAACAAGCCAACAAAAATCAGAGTGGTGGATACCGCTCAACCCGATAAGCAGAAATATATGCTTCATCTAAAAGATTTAAGTATTTCCCAAAGGGTATTAACTATTGACTAGCAATGGCAGACATAAAAGACATATTGACCCAATTCCCGGAAGAAATTCTGACGAATACATTGGAAGGAACTATAATGTACGGAAATATTAAATGGGAAGGTAAACCGATATTACTCTTATTCGAGCAGGCAGAACCTGGTTCAATTCTTTTTAGGTATAATGACCTGTCGTTAAGAATAAGCTTTAACAATGACAATATTAAAGAACTACAAATTGATTCAGAGAATGCGTCCTATTTCAGCTATCTATTCTGGATTTCCGACGTTAAGGAGGCTGAGGTCGTAGTTAAGTTTCTTAAATGCGGTAATGGGCAGAAATTCAATTCAGATTTAGATATTGGATTCGGCGATAACATCATTCTGGCTAACAAGAATACTAAAATTGAGAAACTAGCAGAGAACCTATCAAGCGATTTTGTTTTTAAGACAGATTCTCATAATATATTATTTATTCAGACATATCCGGGCAGCGCCGAATTGAACTTTACAATATACGGCAGCAGAAGAAGAGCAGACATAAGGGTAGTAGATAGCAAATGGATTCTTCAGAAAATTGTAAATAAACCATTCCCTAAAAAGTATGATGATTTTCGGCAATTAAATGTTGCTCAATATAATAAGGTAAATTTTGTCGAATCTTCCAAAGCAAAAGAAGCTTATGAAACAATAAAGGCAGAAGAGGCAAAAGGAAATACTCTGATTTCCTTGTGGCAAACCTATTCAGATATTGAACTGGAGCGTTCTACCCAGTTAAAAGAAAAAATTGGCGAATTGAAATTCAATAAGGTAAGAAGCCTATTGGATGGTATCACCAGAGTTCGCTTACAAATGGATAGAGAAGAGCTGAGAGCCATGTTTGATGAGAATAAGGATGATATTCTCAATACGGCCTTGGAGCTCAAAGCTGACAGTGAAAGTGTTCTGGACAAGGCAAAGTCTGATAGATTCAATATCAAAGCAATTAATAAGGATTTTACTATTGACCTGTTTGATGACTTGAACATTCTGCCTGATTCTGGTTCATTTGAGATATCATTAGTAGGTGATGAAATTGTAAATAGAAGAAGAGTTCGGGCTTTAAAAAGCCTGCGCGAAGACCGCAAATTCATTACCAGAAACTTACTTTTTGCCATTGAGGGTGCCAGCGAAGCAATGCTGGACAAGAAGCGAAATGAAAAAGCTTTAACCGACCGCACAAGGAAATTTCTAAAGGAGAAATTCGGCATTAGCGATTTAACCCCTAACCAGAAAGATGCGGTTGAAATTGCAATTAACACACCTGATATTGCAATTATACAGGGTCCACCGGGAACTGGTAAATCAACAGTTGTTGCTGCTATTTGTGACCGATTGATTGAAATTGCTGAAAAGAATAGGAAGAAGTACGATTCTAAGCTTATTCTCGTATCAGCTTTTCAGAATGATACTGTAGAGCATATTGCTTCTAAAATTTACACCTTGGGCTTACCAACTATTAAGATTGGTAAAGAAACACAGAGCAATATAAGGTCTGAGGATAAACTAATTGAAGAAATCAAGCTTAGTATTGATCGTTCCTTGCAAAGTCTTTCGGCTCAAAGCAATTCACACAGAGTCTCAAAGAAGCTTAAAGACATTAAGTTTATATACGAAACTGAAAAGAATGAAATCCTAACAAAGGAAAAAATAAATGATTTGGTCAAAACCGTGGAATTGAATGACGACTTATGGAACTCATGGAGAGAGTTAAATGTCGGTATGAAATTCGATGCTTCGGATAATGAGAAGAATTT
>CAITDW010000177.1 GCA_903891235.1 uncultured Candidatus Saccharibacteria bacterium | reverse complement strand
TTTTTTCATCAATTCCAAATAATAAATAAACGCCTGGTCTTTTCGCCTCGTCAGAAACTTTAAGCTCCGCAATTCTATTCCTGGGGCAAGAAATCAATTGAATAGTTTGATTTACAACTTCCCCAAATTTAATGCCTGTTACTGAACCATCTTTAAGATAAATCCTTATGCTTTTTCCGCCTTTATACATCAAAATTTATTGAATTAATGTCAAATATAGTCTAAAATCTATCGAACCAATCGAAGATGGAAAGTAAGGTTTAAATATCTAAAATCGAGTATTACAGGTACGATTTAACAAGATTTTTTTGTTCCAACTTCGATGTTAGTAACAAGATTTTTGATCCTTAAATTTCCGTTCCAGCCAATTTTTTGTTATAATTGGATATCTAACTAATAAGTACTCACTTATTAGTTTGTGATAAGGTTTAGGTTAATGCTTCCCGATAGCGAGTGTTAGGAGGCATTTATTATTACTAACCATTTTAAACTTCAAAATTCCCTTTAAAATTAGTTTAGAACATAGCTAAACTACCATAAGTGATTCTTTAAACATATCTAAACTACTATAAGTGATGAGGCTTTTTTGGGGGCCAGGTTTTAATATATAGTGTATAGTATAAAAATCATTTACGAATATGAGATCCATGCCAGTACACATTAAGCGATTTGAGCAATATATCGCCAACCCAAAAGACCCAAATGAGGATGAAACAAAAGACCCAGATAGTGATAAAAAGCCCGACCCGGATAAAGATGATAAAGAAAATGATAAGGATAACGAAGATGAAGCAAAGGATAAAGATGGCGATCCGATAGAGGAAATGAGATTATACTATGAGAACCTCGATAAGACTTTTCTATACCGTGGGCGACTAAATAACATTTTAGGGAAATGAAGGATAAGCTAATGATATTACTAAGCAAGAGAAGAATTAAGCTTAAGCAATATACAAGTACGCTCACATCCAGTTGGAAAAAACACCTCCACAAACTTGAATTAGATATACTTGATGGCAGAATAAATGCTGAAAGGTATAAGAGAAAACATTTGTAAAATATTGGTGTACTTCCCATTTTTTAAAGGAAGTAGGTATATGAATATTGGATAATTAAGGTGTCTGGTAAAGTGGTGCGTGTTATTATATATGATATGTCTATATATCATTAACCCTGTGGCGCACTTATTGAAAAAAAAGTGCAAAAAAAGTTTAAAAATGTGCGAACAAAGTAGCTCATTTTTAATATAAGCTTCATGATAATAAAAATTACAAAACAAATAAAGGATTCAATCCAAAGCTTTAAAAACAAAACCTCAATTACTAACGGATATAAAATATATACCGCCCTTTACTTAAAAAGCAAGTATAAGAACAGCAGCGGTTATTTCCCAGTCCCTTCAACCTACCTGCGCATGATTAACGCGAGGTATAGCAGATATATCAAAAAGTTTATTGATGACGGGATACTAAAATACTATGAAAGAATAGAGCCTGGCTTTGGTGGCATCAAAGATAAAGTCACTAAATATTACGATACTAATAAGGGCCTCTGTATGAAGTATAAATTCTTAATTGATATTGATAATGGGGAAGACTTTGAAATTGATTTCAGATCCGAAGAGGAATCAAGATGGTATAGATTGATTAAGACCTCACTAATCCAGTTAGGTTATGATGATATAAAAATCAAAAGGGATGGCTTTGGCTTGCGGGTATGGCATAATGCTATTCAAACTTATAAGCAGGATTTAAAAGGGTTGGATTTAATGGTTATAGATGCTAAATGCAGCCAGCCAAGATTACTTTATACGCTAATGAAAGAAGCTAATATAATAGATACCAAATACTTTGAGATTTTTGAATGTGAAACAAAT
>CAITDW010000176.1 GCA_903891235.1 uncultured Candidatus Saccharibacteria bacterium | reverse complement strand
GTTGGATCCATCAACATTTGAACCAGTCGTGTCATTTATGACTCGTTACGGTTTTGTAGAGTTGACCAACACTGCAAGTTCGTTTGGTAATGCAGCTGACTATGTCGGCGAAATTGCTGTACAAAACCTTTCATTCTCCTAATCAGAGATTGTTTGTTTATTTTTCTCAGGGATGGGAAGCAGGAAAGCGCCGAAAGGCGCTTTTTTGTTTGTTATGTAAAATAGGTCACTAAATATTCAATGATTACAATCTTGCCGCGACCAATGACATCTCAAGGTGCAACAGTTTATCTAAATCAATTTTTTGCAGAAAATACACTGCTACTTGAAGACTTTGATTTAACTGGAATAGATTTTGATAAATGGAATTCTTTATTAGAAAAAATTAAAATTTTAATCAAAGATAAAAATATTACTACTATTTTAATAGATGCAACATTAAATCCAGTAAAAGTAGATTTTAAATATTGGGAAATGGCACCAACATATATCGAAATGTGCAAAGATTTATCTCTCCTTGCCAAGGCATATATTCTAACTGGAGATTTTACATATTATTACCATCCTCGTTCGGACGTTATATTTTTTCCAAATTTTTTATGGATAATCGGAGCAAAAAAAATACATCAATATTTTAATTATACTAATACAATATACAATGCTCCTTTTAAAAAAAGTAATGCAGTTATGTGTTTAAATCGTAATTTAACCTGGCACAGACTTTATTTTTTTTCATTGATTGTTAATAAACATTGGTTTGATAATATAGGATATGCTTTTAATAATACCTTAGGAGACCGTCTAGAAAATTCACACGCTATTAAAAATTTTCTTACCGCAGAAGAATGTGAGTTAATTAAATCATATGCACATTTACTACCTGTTAGCATGGAAAAAGAAAAAGAAAATCCATATGTATATAATATGTGGCGTGGTATGTGGTTTGGTGGTGCTAGTAGTATAGAAAGTATTGTATATAAAAATTATGCAATAAATGTAGTAACAGAAACAAGTCTAACAGAAGGTGTTTTATTAACAGAAAAAACTTGTAAGCCATTTATGGCCTACCAAATACCTATTATTCTTGGGCCAATGGGTGCTAATCAGTTTTTAGAAGACATAGGCTTAGACATGTTTTCAGATTATATTCCGTGGAAAACATGGGACAGTGAAACTGATCATAAACTTAAAATAAGAAAAATTGTAGACTTTTTAGATCAATTATTATCAAGTCCTACTGCAGAACAAGATATATTATCAACGCATCAAAGTTTTCACACAAGATTAATTAACAATAAAGAATATTTTCACAGTGAAGAATTAGAAAATATTCTTCTAGCACAGATTAAATCTTAAACCAGCTGAGGAATTTGTGTATTTTATCTGTGACACTTGCCCAGTCGCCCATGGCAGATTGACGGAACAGTCTGGCAGTTGAATACCAAGGACTTGAATCACGGTCCAACAACCAGCGCCAGTCTGTGCCAAACCAGTTCAGCATGACCCACACAGGTCGTCCCAGTGCACCTGCCAAATGTGCCACCGCGGTATCCACACTCAGCACCACATCAAGATTGTGTATCAGTGCAGCCGAGTCT
>CAITDW010000175.1 GCA_903891235.1 uncultured Candidatus Saccharibacteria bacterium | reverse complement strand
GAACTATTTGTTAACTTCTCGAAACATGGATCAACTCTCAGGGGAATTATGGACGCTTTTGCAATCTCTGTTAGCCATGGCTTACAATATGGCGTTCCACTCAAGAGCTATATTAAGTCATTCCTCAACACATCTTTTGCACCATCGGGTATCACAGATGATGCCGAAATTAGAACAGCTTCATCATTAGTAGATTTTATTGCTAGAAGACTCGCATTAACATATCTATCATTTGAAGATCGACTAGAGCTCGGATTAGCATCAATCGATGAAATGCCTGATGAGCAAACATCGTTATTGAATGTCGATACTATTACCGATGAGAAAATTGAAATAATATCTAAAAATGATTTAAACATACCTAAGTCTGAACCGATTAAAGAAACAGAGAAAAAAGTAGACGATGCTGCACCGATCTGTTATAACTGCGGCAATCAAACACAAAGAGCTGGAAGTTGTTATGTTTGTAGTAGTTGTGGTTCGACGACTGGCTGTAGTTAGTAATTAAAAACTTATGTTAAAGTGAGTATATGAAATTAATTTTTTTATATAAATCAATATCTGAGTTTGGAAGAATTACTGAGGAATTTGCTCAAAGGATTAGAGATTTTAATCCACAGATTCAAATTAATTTAATTGAATCCGAATCTTTTGAGGGGATCGAAAAGGCTAGCTTGTATGACATTATGACGTTCCCAGCAATCCTTGCTGTTACGGAAGACTCTATACTAGAAAATGCATGGATAGGGCCCAGCTTTCCGTCTATCGACGAAGTGATGTTTTACGTTCGCTAAAATTGATTAATTGCTGTTTTTACGTTATAGTAAATAGGTACAATTTAGTAAATGCATTTTGTTTAACAAATTAGCGGTTATCTGCCGCGAATGCAGTAGGAAGAAAAGTAAAAACTGAGTAGAACCTAACGGGTAGCCCGTAATAGCAATTAATTAAGAAAAAAGAGTCACCTCTTTTATGTCTGGATGGTACCGTCACTTCAAACAGTGACTCCAGCAATAAAAGCAGGTGACTTTTAATTTATGAAGGTAATGGTAAATGTTATGAAATTTCAAAAAGGTACAAGAACTAAACCAATTGAATATGAAAAAAATCTAATTGAATATTGGAAAAAAAATAAAATTTTCGAAAAATCAGTCGGTCAAAGAGATGCTCAAAATTCATACGTCTTTTATGATGGTCCTCCGTTTATTACTGGCGAACCTCATGCTGGGACCTTACTAAGCTCAATAGTTAAAGATGCCGTACCAAGATTTTGGACTATGAAGGGCATGAGGGTAGAGAGAGTATGGGGTTGGGATTGTCATGGATTACCAGCTGAAGTTTTTACTGAAAAAAAGCTTGGAATAAATGATAAGAGAGATATCGGAACAAAAATTTCATTAGAAGAATATATTAAGGTTTGTAGAGAAAACATGGTCCAAACTGGAAGCGCCTGGGAAGATACAGTTGATAGAATTGGACGTTGGGTAGATTTTCAAGGTGCATATAAGACTATGGATAAAGATTATATGGAAAGTGTATGGTGGGCCTTTAAAGAGCTTTATAATAAGCAAAAAATATATGAAGGAGAGAAGGTTTTACTGTATTGCACAAGGGATGCAACACCAATTTCCAAAGCAGAAGTGGCGATGGATAATTCATATAAAGATGTAAATGATCCATCTGTTTTTGTGAAATTTAAATTAGAGAATGAGAATAAATACTTACTTGCATGGACAACTACACCATGGACGCTTCCAGCAAATTCAGCATTAGCAGTGAATCAGAAGGAAGAGTATTCTGAAGTAGAAGTAGGTGATGAAATATTTATTATGGCATCTGAGAGAGTCGATGCAGTTTTAAGAGATGAAAAACATCAACCGATTGATTTCAAAATAATTAAAACATTTAAGGGTAGTGAACTTGTGGGCAAGAAATATGAACCACTATTCGATAAAAATAATGACCTAAAAGCCTATCTAATTTGGCATGCTGATTATGTTAATCTAGAAGATGGTTCAGGTCTTGTGCATTTAGCTCCTTCTTTTGGTGAGGAAGATTATGATTTGGCTAAAAAATATAAATTTCCAATCATTAATAATATCGATGATAATGGTCTTTATACTTCTGGAGAATGGAAAGGCGAGCAAGTTTGGGATTCAAATAAAAAAATTGCTAAAGCATTACACGAGATGGGCGTAGTCTGGAAGATTGATTATATAAAACACAGCTATCCTCATTGCCATAGATGTGGAACTAAGCTTATGTATCGAGCTCATCCGAGCTGGTTTATGGATATTCAGGGTCAAAAATCTGAGATGCTGAAGGACAATGAATCAATCAATTGGTCTCCAGATCATTTTAAGCACGGTAGGTTCCAAAAAACTATTGAATCTGCACCAGACTGGAATTTATCACGAGATAGATTCTGGGCAACACCAATACCTGTTTGGAAGGGATTGGACTTGAATGGAAAAGAACACGTTAAAGTTTTTGGCAGTTATCAAGAATTAAAAGAAATTTCTGGCGTAGAACTCGAAGATTATCATCGGCCTTGGATTGATGAAATTGAATTTGAGCTAGATGGTATCAAATTCAAAAGAGTCGATAAGGTCTTGGATTGCTGGTTTGAGTCAGGGTCTATGCCATTTGCTCAATTCCATTATCCTTTTGAAAATAAAGAAAAATTTGAAAATAATTTTCCTGGAGATTTTATAGCAGAGTATGTTGGGCAGGTTAGAGCCTGGTTCTATTATCTTCACGCAATATCGATTGGATTATTTGGAACTAATTCATTCAAAAATGTAATCGTAACTGGTACTTTACTTGGAGATGATGGTCGCAAATTAAGTAAGTCACTGGGTAACTATATTGACCCAAATTTAATTATTGACAAATATTCTTCAGATGCGCTTAGGTTCTTATTGTTGTCGTCACCAGTTATGAGTGGAGAAGATTTTTCTTTAATAGATAAGGATATTGCTGATGTTCAAAGAAAACTAACAATGATTTGGAATATGTATGACTTTTTCACCCTATATGCATCTGTTGATAAATGGGAAGCTGATCCAGACCACATAGTTGATATTAAGAATCTTTCAAACCCATTAGATATTTGGATAATTTCAAGAATTAATCAGCTAAATGAAGAATTGAATTATTCCATGGAAAACTATGATATTCAAAAGGCACTTAAGCCAGTTTTGGAATTCATTGACGACGCTTCGAATTGGTATGTAAGAAGATCTCGAAGAAGATTTTGGAAGTCCGAGGATGATAAGGATAAAGATGATGCTTACAAAACTCTTTATTTTGTTCTGACTAGACTATCTTTAATATTGGCGCCTTTTACTCCATTTTTAGCAGAAGAGCTTTATATTAAATTGACAGGTGTTAAATCAGTTCATCTAAAAGATTGGCCAAAGGCCGGACATATTGATTCAGATTTAGTTGTGCAGATGTCACAAGTAAGGCAGTTAATTGCTCAAGGACTTGCTGATAGATCAAAAAATAGTCTTAAAGTCAGACAGCCATTACAATCTGTGACATTGAACTTGAAGAGTGATATATCTGATGAATTGAAGGACATAGTTGCCGAGGAGCTTAATGTTAAAAAGGTTAAAATAAAAGTTGAGCCTGAGGCCACTGAAGTTAAGGCAGTACTAGAGTTAGAAATTACTGAAGAACTAAGACAAGAAGGAATAATACGAGAATTAATAAGATATGTTCAAAATGAAAGAAAACAAGCTGGCCTTGAAGTTGAGGATAGAATATCTCTACTAATTGAGAGTGATAGTCCTGAGATAATTGATGCAATTAATTTGTATGAAAAAATTATTAAGGATGAGACATTGACTCAGGAATTAGGTGAAGTGCCAAGCGACGCGCATCATTCTAGTTTAAAAATTGAAGGACTAAAAGTCGATATTTATTTAAGTAAATTCGTTATTTAAAATCTGACTTTGACAATAGGGGTCATAATCTGATAAAATAATCTGATAATATATTTATAAAAGGTTTAATTTAATGAAAAAAGCAGTAATTGCAACCGGTGGAAAACAGTACATAGTTCGTGAAGGAGAAGTTCTAAGCGTAGAACTGCTTAATATAGAAGATAAAAAAGTAACATTTGATGGATTACTTTATTTTGATGGTGATGATATTAAGGTTGGACAACCAATTGTAGATGGCCTAAAAGTTACTGCAGAAATAGTTGAACCAGATTTTCAAGATAAAAAAGTAACATCAATTAGATACAAAGCGAAAAAACGAGTTCATACAGTTCATGGACATCGTCAACATCTATCTAGCATTAAGATCACTAAAATTTCTATCTAAGAAACTACAATATTAGTTTATTGTACCTGGAGGCAGTTCCAAGCGGCACCACTTCCAGTCTGAGTCGTATAAATTAAAGCAATTTTAGAATATGCGCATGAAAAGTACTGCGAAGTATTTGGAGATATTCCATATGTTTTACCGCCACCGCTATATGGACTTGTGCCACATTGGCCATCTTCTATTATTGCTACAAACCATCATGTAGATGTTTTTGCTGAAAAGTACCATTAAGCAGATGAATTTGAGTAGGTTGGGTCTAAATCCTGAATTAGCATTTTTTATCTCCAAGGCCAACATAAGATTGTGTAGATGTTGTTGGGTTAGACCAGGTACAACCTGGCGAACAATCTGCTACAGATGGAATTGACCATGCATAAACAGATGATGACACTGGACCCGATTTAGCCTTAGTAATAGAGCCAGAATTACAATATGGTACCTGTAAAATGGTTAATGAAGAATTGACAGACGTACATCAATCTTTAAACGCTTGCGATGGAGTATCGTCATTACAGGTTTGTATAGGAGATAGAACGCCAAGGTCATTAATCGCTTCATAGTTTAATACGGCAGCAACAATCTTTTTAGCATCGGATTGAGTAGAATAATTTTTGCTGAGTTCTCTGGAAAATAGGCTTTATTAGAAATACTAAAAGTAATATTATTGCCGCTACAGCAAGAATAATTATGACTTCTACAATAGTAAATCCATTTTTTAAATGTTTATAATGCGATTTAGTCATGAGATATGAGGCAATAATACTATAATAATTAAAATGACTATACTTAAATAGATATTATTAATGACTTTTTTATTCATAAACCTGTTACATAATCTTTTTTGAGTGATATAATAAAGACTACAATTGAGGGGTTAATAAATAAAAATGAGACATGTAATCGCAGTTGTTAATCAAAAAGGAGGGGTTGGTAAAACAACCACTACTATTAATATTGGCGCACAGCTTGCGAAGAATGGTCATAAAGTCCTCATTATAGATGCCGACCCTCAAGGCAATGCAACTAGTGGGCTTGGGCTTAACGGCAATGTATTTGAGAGTACGACTTATAACTTACTGGTTTCTGATACAAAACTAGATACTGTTATCCAGGAAACTTATATACCGAACTTATATATTGTTCCTGCTAATCCTAATTTAGCTGCTGCTGAGATAGAACTTAGCGGGGAAGATAAGAGAGAATTCAAACTAAAAGATAGTATAAAGAATAGTCTTCACGATTTTGTTATTATTGATTGCCCGCCAGCACTTGGACTTTTATCAATAAATGCTCTAGTTGCTGCTGATTCAGTGATTGTACCTGTTCAGGCTGAATATTATGCACTTGAAGGATTAAGTCAACTTCTCAATGTTATTCAAAGAGTCAAACAGACCCTAAATGGTAAGATTGAGATATTAGGAGTAGTTGTAACTATGCTCGATAGAAGAAATTCATTATCCAATCAGGTTCATGATGAACTCAAGAGACATTTTGAAGATAAAGTCTTCCAGACTGTGATACCAAGGAACATTAGATTAGCTGAAGCTCCAAGTTTTGGTAAGGCAATCTTCGATCATGATAAATGGTCAAAGGGAGCTAGAGCTTACAAACAATTAGCAAAGGAGGTTTTAGGCCGTGTCAGTTAAAACTCATAATGCACTAGGTAGAGGATTTGATAGCTTGCTATCAAATGATTTCGATAAAAGTATTTTACTTGATGAATCAGAAAGAATACAAAAAATTTCGATTGATTCCTTAGTCCCTAACATTAACCAACCTAGAAAGGATTTTGATAAAAAAGCTTTAGATGATTTATCATCTTCTATAAAGAGTCATGGCATTTTACAGCCATTAATTGTTGCCAAAATAGATGATAAACCAGGCTTTTATTCGATTATAGCTGGAGAGAGACGTTTTCGTGCCTCAAAACTTGCCAATCTAAAGACGTTACCTGTTATCGTTAAAGAAGAAGAAAATAAAAATAAACTAGAAATTGCTTTGATTGAGAATATTCAAAGAGTTGACCTAAGTCCGCTAGAACAGGCTCAGTCAGTTTATGAGCTTCATCAAAAATTTGATTTGTCTTATGATGCAATTGCCGAAAGATTAGGCAAGAATCCAAGAACTCTAGCCAATAATGTTCGACTTTTAAATTTGCCTCAATACGCCAAAGACGCTCTAAATCAAAATAAAATCAGTGAAGGTCATGCCAGAACAATTTTATCTCTAGTAAACACTCCAGATAAGCAGAGAGAGCTTTTGAACTCGATTATTGACAAAGAATGGTCTGTGCGACAGGCTGAACGATTTGTCATTGCTCTGAAAAATTTAGGTGGAGATGATGTCGAAACAGCACATAAGAGAGTTTTGACTCAAACCCCGCTTACTCAAAAATTTAGCCAATCAATCAAGGCACCAGTTAGTGTTCGAAGAATGGCCAAGGGCGGCAAACTAGAGATATCTTTTAAAGATGAAGACGATCTAAAACGAATTATTGATCAATTAATTTAAGACTCAAATTAAAATATTTCAACTTTGTTGAGGGGGTAGATTCTAAGAATCAATTTTCCAACAACATCAGAAAGATTAATAGGTCCTAATATTCTTGAATCTTCAGATACAGTTCTATTGTCGCCACAAACGAAAATTGTGCCTGGCTGAAGAGTAATATCAATTGCTGATCCACTATCTGTTGAAGTATATGGAATTGTAGTTCCTTTTGAATATGGAAGGGTTGTGTCTGGATGAAAACCTTTTGGATTTTGCTTATCATAGACTGTTATGACTCCATTATTAATATGAACCCTGTCTCCAGGAAGTGCTATAACTCTTTTAATAAGTTGCTTTCCTAGAGAGGGTGAATTAAATATTATGATATCGCCTATATTGGGAACATAAGGATGACCAGTTATTTTTGACCAAGTTTCAGGAAGTTTCCAGACGATTAAACGATCACTATTGTGTAGAGTAGTTTCCATACTTGGTCCTGAAACCTGAAATGATTGAAAAACAAAAATAACTAAAAGAATTGCTATACATATCGAAAAAAATATAATCCACCATGTTGAAAACAGTGGATTCTTTTCAGAATTTTCTAAATCCCCAACTTTAATTTCATCTTTATTATTATCCATCAACCTATGACTATAGCTTATTTTGATATATTTTTATAGGCTAAAATTTAAGCATGAGTATATAATTGTTATTATCAATTATGAAATTTAGAAAAAATAAACAATCTAATCATTCAGAGAACGAACTTATTAATAATACCAAAAGAGATGGTAGAAATATTATTAGACCCAGTGGAGATATAAGGAATCTCAATCAGGGTAGAATGATAGATGATTTTAGTAGGCCGAGTGGTTATCTGCCATCCCAGCCGAATATCAATAGTCAAATTTTCTCAAAAGTTCATCATGGTAGGGCTGATCAAAGCATAAATCACCCAATCAATAAAAGTAATAAAACTAAAAAACCACAGACTGTTAAATTCGTAAAAAGGCTAATCATGATTTTAATAATAATAGGAGCTATTATTGGGGCATATTTATTAATAAAGAGTTGGTCAAATTCGCAGGATTTAAACAATCTTAAGGTAATAACCAACAAAATTCAGTAATATTTGTTATAATTTTATAGAAATATGAAATCACTAATAGAACGATTTAAACCAATAGCTGGGTTTTCAAAATATTTTCATGTTGGCTTAAATGTCCTTCTGCCTTTATTTGTATTTATTTTTATTAGACTTAATTTTATTGAATTAGCAGTTTTTATTGTCATTTTAAGCAAATGGAGAATGTTTTCTGTTAAGCCAAGATTTTGGCCAGCTAATTTAAGAGCTAATTCAGTAGATATTATAGTGGGATTATCAATAGTTATTTTCATGATTCATAGCTCTGGTCCAACTTGGCAATTATTTTGGGCGTTAATATATGGACTTTGGCTGGTCTTCTTAAAGCCTGCCAATACTTCAATTTTTGTATCGATTCAATCTTTGGTCGCTCAGTTATTGGGCTTGATGGCACTATATAGTTGGACATCTGCAAATACGTTAGAATTAACCGGTTTAACTGGATTAATTTGTTTTCTTTCAGCAAGACATTTTTTTGATAATTTTGATGAACCTTATGCTAAATTTATGTCATATACTTGGGGTTATTTTACTGCTGCCTTGGCTTGGATTTTGTCATTTTGGCTACTTTTTTACGGGACAATTTCTCAGCCCACTCTAATAATTAGCGTACTTGGTTATAGTATTGCATCTTTATATTACTTAAAAAATCAGAATAAGCTTAATAATTTGATTATAAGACAATTTATTTTTATAATGGTTATAGTTGTAGTAGCAATCCTAGGATTTGGGATCTATAAGTTGGGAGATAATATAACTAAATAAAAAGGAGGTTTTATTAATGTCTGTAATAGGAGAAAATGGTTCCGAAAAAAAAGTAGAAAACATAACTGAAAAAATAGGAACTCGCAGTAAGAGCATTAATAAATCTAACGAATCAAAAATAAAGTTTTTAACTATAGCCTTATTCTTTATTGCCACTCTTGGTATAGGTTTTTTTGGTGGAAGGTTAGGAGCTAATTCAAAATTAAATAATCTATCTATTCCGGTCCAAAAGCAAGTCATTAACAAGCAAGGTGATGTTATTCGTCAGGTTGCTTCTAGTGTGGGACAAAGTGTCGTCTCTATAAATGATACACAACAATCCAGCGCAGGATTTTCTTCTCCAATCTCAATATTTGGTGGGGGTGAAGCACCATCAAGTCAACAGGCCGCAGGCACAGGCATTATATTAACTAATTCTGGCTACGTTTTAACCAATAGACATGTTGTTCCAATAGGTACAACAAACATTTCTATAACATTAGATGATGGAACTGTTTTTGATAATGTATCGGTAATAGGAGCCACTAATGATAGAGATACCTTGGACGTAGCAATTCTAAAAATTAATGATCTTAAGGGTAAGACCTTGATACCTGCTAAATTAGGTGATTCATCTAAGGCACAAGTAGGAGATTCTGTTGTAGCTATTGGCAATGCTTTGGGTCAGTTCCAAAATACAGTAACATCAGGTATTATTTCTGGTTTTGGAAGAAAAATTACAGCTAGTGATAGTAATGGATCATCTTCAGAAAATCTAGATGGACTCATTCAAACTGATGCTGCAATAAACGAGGGTAATTCAGGCGGACCATTATCTAATCTAGACGGACAAGTAGTTGGATTAAATGTTGCGACTGCTGGTGGCGCACAGAATATCGGCTTTTCGATACCCATAAATAACATCAAGGGAATTATTAAGTACGCAGAATCGACTGGAAAGTTTGCTAGACCATATATTGGTGTGTTATATGCGCCAATCGATCCAAAGACGAAAAGTAAGTATAATCTTACCGTTGATCAAGGAGCATATATCATCCCATCATCAGTTTCTGGTACTCCTGGAGTGATCCCAGATAGCCCAGCCGATAAAGCAGGGCTTAAAGAGGGAGATGTCATTACTGCAGTTAACAATGTTAAAATGAGCCAAGCTGTAACCTTATCATCATTACTCGACATCAATACTGTTGGAGCATCTGTTAATCTTCAGGTATTAAGAGATGGTAAGACTTTAAACATTACTGCTACTATAGGCTCCGAACCTTCAAACTAAAAGACTGTATAAGTCCGCTCGTATTATATAATGAGTAACCTGAAGCTTTAGCTATTGCGGTTAATTCCTTGTGTTGAACAATGAGACTTTCAGTAAAAATAAATTTAGGTTTTTTATCTAATTGTGATATTTGATGCCAGAACTTTCTATAAAGGTCAAGACCATCTTGACCCGAAAATAAAGCTCGTTTAGGTTCGTAATCTAAGTCTTTTTCTATTTTTAGATTTATTGGTACATAAGGAAGATTTGCAACAATTAAGTCGTAACTACTTGAAATATCATCTAGAAGATCAGAATGAATTAAATGTAAATTCAATTTGAATTTAACATAATTTTTTTTAGCGATTACGAGGGATTTTTGACTTATGTCTGACAGGTCAATATCTAGACTAGGTATTTCTAGCTTCAATGTTATTCCAATTATCCCTGAACCAGTTCCTAAATCTAAAACTTTGTATTTTTTAGGATTAATTTCTTTAACAGAATCAATCATTGCCTCAGTTTCTGGTCTCGGAATAAGAACATTTTCATTTACGAAAAAATCTCTTTTATAGAACTCAACTTTATTAGTAAGGTATGCCATGGGAATATAATGACTTCTTTTTAAGAGTAGTGTATTGAGCTCATCCAAGTTTTTATTAGATAAAGGTTCATTTAATTTTGCTAATATATTTGCTCTACTTATATTTAGAACTATCTCTAGAATTATTAAACTATCAAGTCTTGCAGATTTAATTCCAAGATCTTTAAGTTTTTTCTCCGAAATAGTCAGCCAATTATGCAGAGTTGGTGAGTAGGTCATGTTCATAATTTTGCAATTCCTGAATTAAATCATCTATTTCACCATTTAAGGCCGCAGGTATATTACTCCTAGAATATCCAATTCTATGATCAGTAATTCTATCTTGAGGAAAATTATATGTTCTTATTTTTTCTGATCTATCCCCTGAACCAATAAGTTTCATCCTGGATTCACTCAAAGCTTTTTGTTCATTTTCAATCTTTAGGGCGAGCAGTCTTGACCTAAGAACATTCATCGCCTTTTCCTTATTTTTAATCTGCGATTTTTCATCTTGGCAGGTGACAACTATACCTGAGGGGATGTGAGTAATTCTGACTGCAGAGTCGGTGGTATTTACAGATTGTCCTCCATGACCGCTAGCTCGATAGCTATCTATTTTGATATCCTTAGTTTCAACTTCAACATCAGTTTCTTCAGCCTCTGGCAAAACGGCAACTGTTGAAGTTGATGTGTGAATTCTACCACTACTTTCTGTACTTGGAATTCTTTGAACCCTGTGTACTCCAGCTTCAAATTTAAGAGATTTATAGATATCAATACCCTCAACGGAGAAGATAATTTCTTTAAATCCACCAGCATCACTAGGATTCTCGTTAATCAAATCAACCTTATAATTATGTCTTTCTGACCATCTTACATACATTCTGTAGAGATCTGCTGCAAATAGACTGGCTTCATCTCCTCCAGCTGCGGCTCTAATTTCCATGATTACATTTCTAGAATCATTTTCATCTTTGGGTATTAAGGCTTCATTTAATGCCAATTCTATTTTTTCTAACTTAAGATTGATTGAGTGTATTTCTTCTCGAGCAAGACTAGACATGTCCGCGTCGGAACTATTAGCTAACTCTTTGGCATCTTTCAGGTCATTGTTTAGGTCTCGGTTTCGCTTGAATAGGTCAAGAATATCTGATAACTCTTGTCGTCTTTTGGCTAATTTTGGGTAGGCTTTAGAAGAAAAAATTGAACTATCTTCAAGTTTTTTTTCTATTTCTTGAAATTCTTCATTTAATTTTACTTCTTTTTCATTCATGAATATACTTTAACAGAAATCAATGGTCAGCAGAATATCTGACAATTGATTAAAATTATTTACTCTGCAGATTTTTTAGCTAATTTAGGTTCTTTTGTTGTAAGTTTTCTAGAGACTTTTTTGGCAGCAGCTTTTTTGCGATCTTCGCGAGCCTTTTCAGCAGCTTTAGCACGAGCATTAAATTTATCGACTCTTCCCTCGATATCTATGATTCTTTCTTCACCAGTGAAGAAAGGATGAGAAGCACTACTGATAAACATTTTTACTAATGGATAATCTTTTCCGTCATTCCATTTAATAGTTTCATCTGTTTCGACAGTTGATCTAGTAAGGAACTTGAAGTCATTGTTAATATCCTGAAAAACGACTAGGCGATAATTGGTTGGATGTAGATTTTTTTTCATAATCAGACTTGAATTATACACATCTGTTGTCATCTGGTCAAGTAGCTTGATTATATTCTATAAAAAATGTATAATACCATTAATATTAATTAACAGTTTGGAAATTAAGTCCTCTTTGATTGATACCATGTAGGTTCATTAAGGAATTCCAGACCGAGAAAGAAGGATTTTATGTCAAAAGTAAATGTTGATGTTAAAGAATTATTAAAAGCAGGTGCTCATTTTGGACACCGAACAAGTAAATGGCATCCAAAAATGGCTGAATATATACATAGCAAAAAAGCCGGTAATCACATTATCGATCTTACAAAGACTGTAGTAATGCTTGACCAGGCTTTAGATTTTTTGGCTGAAACCTCGCAGTCTGGTAAACAAATTCTATTTGTTGGTACTAAGAAACAAGCTAAAGATACATTAAGACAGCTAGCAGAAGATACGAATATGCCATATGTAACTGAAAGATGGCTAGGTGGAACACTGACTAATTGGCAGACTATTAGTGCAAGAGTAAAGCACTTGAAGGACCTAGAGGCTAAAATGGAATCTGGACAACTGAATGCAAAGTATAATAAACTTGAACTTCAAAGATTCCAGGATGAAATTAACGATATGAATATAACTTTCGGTGGCGTTAAAAATCTTAATGGAAAGCCAGGCGCTATTGTTGTCGTAGACATGGTACATGAAGCTAATGCAATCAAGGAAGCTAGAAAAATTAACATCCCAATTGTAGCTATAGCTGATACTAATGCTGATCCTACACTTGCAAATTATCCTATACCAGCCAATGACGATGCTATAAAAACAATTCAAGTAATAGCTGAATATATAAAACAAGCAATAAACGACGGAAAAACTAAACAAAAAGATGTAAAATTAGATAAACAAGAAGTGGAAGAAGAGGAATAAGATGGACATTAAAGAGATTAAAAGATTAAGAGAATTAACAGGCGTTGGAATGACAGATGCCAAAAAAGCTCTAGTAGAATCTAAGGGTGATTTTGACAAGGCTTTAACAGCTATGCGCAAAAAAGGCTTAACTAAGGCTGAAAAAAGTGCCGAGCGAGAAGCAAGAGCAGGAATTATAGGGAGCTATATTCATGATTCAAGAATTGGTGTTTTAGTTGAAGTTAACTGTGAGACAGATTTTGTTGCTAGAAACGAAATTTTCACAGATCTCGTAAAGAATATTGCAATGCATATTGCTGCATCAAATCCAGAATATGTATCTGCGACCGAGATTCCTTCCGAAGATATTGAATCAATCAAAACTGAATTTAGTGAAAAAGCTGAAACAGATAAGAAACCTAAAGATATGATTGAAAAAATTGTAACCGGCCAAGTTAAAAAACACTTTGAAGAAAAAACTCTTCTTGATCAGCCATACATTAAAAATCCTGATCAATCTATAAATGACTATATTAAAGAGAATATTGCTAAATTAGGCGAAAATATTGTCGTAAAAAGATTCTCAAGAATGGCTCTTGGCGAAATAAGCTAGTAATCTTTTTCATTAAAAGTTAAAAAGGGGTAGGATATGGATCAAAATCAGGTAATCGATAATTTTCAGGATAAAATGGGAAAAGCAGTTGATCATTTTAGTAATGAGATTAAAAAAATAAGAACTGGACGAGCTCATGCGAGTATGCTCGATGGGATTATTGTTGAAGTTTACGGCTCTACTATGCCACTAATATCTGTTGCAACTATTACTGTACCTGAGCCACAATTAATTCAAATAAGCCCATTTGATCCTACGACAATGCAATCAATAGTTAGCGCTATTAGAGATAATCAAACGCTAGGCTTAAATCCAACCGACGATGGAAGAATAATAAGAGTACCTATTCCAGCATTGAGTAGCGAAAGACGACAACAGATTGTCAAACAACTTAAAGAAAAACTAGAAGATTCATTGGTAAATCTTAGAAATTTACGTCATGAAGCATTAAAATCAGCAGATAAATTGAAGGCTGACAAAGCTATTAGTGAGGATGATTATAAAAGAATCGAAAAGAAAATAGATGAAATAATGAATATTAAAAAAATCGATATTGATAAAATGTCCAAAATTAAGGAACAAGATATCATGACTTTATAGTTCATCGAACTAATTTTGCTGATACAATATAAATATATGATAGCTAAAGAAAATAGTGAATCTCCAATACATCTTGGACTAATCTTAGATGGCAATCGTCGTTGGGCAAAAGAGAGAGATATGTCTGCAATTGAAGGACATAGGGCTGGATATATG
>CAITDW010000174.1 GCA_903891235.1 uncultured Candidatus Saccharibacteria bacterium | reverse complement strand
CTGATACACAATCTTGATGTGGTGCTGAGTGTAGACACCGCAGTGGCACATTTGGCAGGTGCATTGGGGCGACCTGTGTGGGTCATGCTGAATTGGTTTGGCACAGACTGGCGTTGGTTGCTGGATCGTGATTCAAGTCCTTGGTATTCAACTGCCAGACTGTTCCGTCAACCTGCCATGGGCGACTGGGCAAGTGTCACAGATAAAATACACAAATTCTTGGGCTGGTTTAAGATTTAATTTGTGCTAGAAGAATATTTTCTAATTCTTTACTGTGAAAATATTCTTTATTTTTAATTAGTCTTGGGTAAAAACTTTGATGTGCCGCAAGTATATCTTGTTCTGCAGTTGAACTTGATAATAATTGATCTAAAAAGTCTACAATTTTTCTCATTTTAAGTTTATGATCAGTTTCACTGTCCCAAGTTTTCCATGGAATATAGTCTGAAAACATGTCTAAGCCTATGTCTTCTAAAAATTTATTTGCTCCAACAGGACCAAGAATAATAGGTATTTGATAGGCCATAAATGGCTTACAAGTTTTTTCTGTAAGATCAACACCTTCGCTTAAACTGGTCTCTGTGACTAAATTAATAGCAGTTTCTGCATAACTTTTGCCGTTGACACTACTGGCTCCAGAGTGGTACATAATTGGAATTTTATTAGTATCTGGTTCATCATCCAAATTAATTGGTAACATGTAATCATATGATCTAGCTAGATCACATTCTTCTGGTGTTAAAAATTTTTTAATTCCATGCTGGCTTTCAAGCCTTTTGGTAATATTATGCAAAAAACTATAATTAATTTTGTTAAACCAAGATTTTTTAGCAATCAACGAAAATAAAAATATTCTATGCCAATGTAAATTTCGATTTAAACACATAAGAGATTTTGTTTTTTCAAGCTTACAATCGTATACAGTATCTTGAAATGAATAATATTTGTGTATATTTTTAGTCGATTGTATCCACAAATTATATGGAAAAAATATGATGTTTTTATTGGGTTTATAATAATATGTAAAATCATCAGTTATTATTAAACAACGACATATTTTATTTAATTCTTGTTGTATAGTTAAGTTATTAGGAGCATAACCTTCGTCTTTGTTATTAAGTACACAGGGATCACCTGTACGATCTACTAATATTAATTTAATATTATTTTTAACAATGCTATTAGAAATTTTTTCTTTAAGAGTTTGCCAAGATTCGTGACTGATACCATCAAGTTCTAGAAATGTTAAATGTAAAATATCAGTCTGAAAAAAATCTAATAATAAAGGTTGGAGACTTTTGGCTGTGTGTGGTAAAATTGTATGAATCATTGGTGTTTTATTTTGTTATCTATCGACACAGTATATAAATCAAATAAAGTTTCTATATAAGATTGATCAAAGTCATTGGTCAATTCTAATTTTTTATAAATGTTTTCTATTTGTTTAACAAACATTTTTTTATTAAAAAAACTATTGGCGTCAAAAGACATTAATGTATCTATATATTGGTCCGGAATCAACGATACCATATCAAATAAATGTTGCGGTAGTCGTTG
>CAITDW010000173.1 GCA_903891235.1 uncultured Candidatus Saccharibacteria bacterium | reverse complement strand
TGATGAATAGCAAATATTGCTTCTTCAAGTAAATATTGATTGTGTTCGATATTTGTAGATTGATTATCAATCCTTCTATACCCAAAGGGACTAAAATTTTTACCATGAAGCTTAGTGAAAAATATTTCTATTGTTTTTTCTAATTTTACACTACCTCTATCTAAATCAACTTGCCATGGCAGTGAAAGTCCTCCTCTCTTTTTAACTTTTTTTATAACCTCCGATACAATAACAGAATGATCACGATATTTTGCAATTTGATCAGCTACTTCTGCTTCACTTAGCCATGGAAGATTTACACAATCAGGACGCCAAGGAAGATTATAATTTTTTAAACTAATCCAAGCACGAAGCGCTTGTTCTGCTGGGCCAGAGATTTCATGAGGATTTTCTAACCATCGGTGTACAGTACGCGTAGTTACAGATAATAATCGCGCTGCTTCTGTTGGGGATAATTGAAGCTGGGATAGATAATTTAAAAATTCTTGTTTTGGAAGCATATTCTTCTCTTTGTAAAATTAATATACTTTTATTATAGATATAATTTCTAAAATATCAAGACAAAATATCTATACTCTATAAGGTATTTTGTCTTGATGCACAGCAAAACTAATTCTATTTTGTTTTTCGAGTGTGGAGCAATGGAACAGCCAACCTACTTGTACTTAAGGTCTTTCTATTGCTCTTTGGTACTAATTCGAGTATACTCAATGTTTTTAGGAATTCTCATTACGTGGTCTAAGCGTAAACATCAGATTTTTCCGACACAGTCTTTCAAATATCTAAAATTAGCAGTTTGATTATTATAAAATAACTAAATAGGTAAAATAATATAAGTATACTTGTATTAAATAGTAAATTTAGTTGTAATGAAGCTATGACAATAAAGCAAGATAGACTTCTAGCCACAAACCCTCCAAATTTCCGAAGAGTTCCCAAAAGTGTCGTGTTAGCTTTGTAACTCTCGGAGCAACCTTTTCTTTTTGTTTGCATCAAATACTTCTTTAAACTTAGCCCAAGCCTCATCTTGAGAAAGTTCAATTGTCATTGACTTCGAGTTTGACTCAAGGGTACGTCTTTTTCTTTGAAATATCGTGCCTAATTCTCTGGCATTCACACCTCTTTTATAGGCTTCCTCTAATTCTGGTTGGGATTTTTTGAGTTTGTTAAAAACATACGTTGTTATATTAAAGTGAGAAGCTATCCTTTCATTGCCCATAACCTTGGCCAAATCTTCTACTTCTTGAATTTCCAATGGCGTGAATTTATCTTTAATCATTGTTGCTTAGATATAGTATTCTAAAATCTTGTTTAATATCAAAAGTACTAATTATATTATTCCAAAGAAAACATTTCTATTAAAATATTAGAAATGTTTTTCTGTGTTGAAGAATGAACAACGCCAAGCTTCTTAATCAGTCTTTTTTTATCTATAGTTCTAATTTGATCTAATAAAGCTAGATTTTCAACTCCTTTAAAATCAAATTTTGTTCTAGTAGGCGTTTGAAAACCTTTAGTTGTTAACGGACAAACTATTATAGTGTTCATCCAGTTCATCTCATTAGGTGAAATTATTATACAAGGTCTAGTTTTACTGATTTCACTACCAATAGTGGGATTTAAATTTAAAAGCCAGATATCGAATTGTTTTAAGTTAATCACACCATTTACCAATATCGCAATCTAAAAAATCTTCATCAGTATCTATATCATTGTTGCGTTCTAAAAAAAACTTATCCCATCCCTCACGCAATTTTTTCTTTAATGGCACAAGTTTAAGATAATTGTCACTTTCAATTAAGTCTAAACCATTTTCAAAATGATATTTATTTATAATATTTTTAGACAACCTTATTCCTTTAGATTTACCTATATCAATTAATCGCATACAAACCACCTATTATTTACAATATAAAAGTAATTCTAAAGTAATTACTTCTAATAGTCAATATCTCGGCCAGAATTAGCTCATTTAAGTTTTTTACAAAAGTGTCACTAGTTTATAACGATTCTTTTTTTCAGCTAG
>CAITDW010000172.1 GCA_903891235.1 uncultured Candidatus Saccharibacteria bacterium | reverse complement strand
TCAAGGCATCACCACCTCATCATTTTAAAATCAACTCGTCCTCTGTATGGCTTATAATTAAAGAGCTAGACACCTATGCCGAGAAAATCCGTACCTTCCCGCAAAGAACACCAAAAACGATTGGTCATGCTTTCAAATAACTATAAAGAGTTTGTCTTGTGATACCAAATTCTTTAGCAAGGCGGGTTTTGTTGACCTGCATTGTTGGCGTTTCTCGAGATATTTGCTGTTTAATGTTAGCTATTTGCTCGTTGGTTAAAGATTTTTCTCGCTTGTAAACGCCACGAGCTTTTGCTTTAGCTATTCCTTCCATTTGGCGTTCTTTGATAAGAGAATGTTCGAACTCGGCAAAAGCTCCAATGAGAGAAAGCATCAGATTAGACATAGGAGATTTGTTACCGATAAATTCTAGCCCCTCTTTAAGAAATTTGATCTGAGCTTGTTTACCAGTAATGGTTTTTATGATTTTTCGTAAATCATCAAGATTACGAGCTAATCTGTCCATGCTATGAACAATAACAATATCGTCATCTCTAATGTAGTTTAGCATTTCTTGAAGCTTAGGACGGTTTGTATCTTTTCCAGAAGCATAATCGGTAAAAGTAATATCTAAGTCAACGTCTGCTAATTGACGCTCAGTACTTTGTTTTGCAGTGCTAACTCTAACGTATCCAACTTTTTTGCCAGTCATAAGTTTGAGAAGAATGCTATCTTAATTAATAAGCCAATTCCAAGAAGACCTAGTCCTTTTAGCCATCTAACCTCTATCTCAATTTTATTTTCAAGCCTAACTATATCAGCCTTAGTAGCAATTTTCTCGTCTAGATTAGAGATGATACTGGTAATAGCCTCTGCTTGTTCTTCTTTAAAACCTGATGCTATGAATTTTTTAACCGCCTGATGAGTATCTATTAAAGCCATATCTGTATTCTTTAAATTGATTGAATGTTTATTTAAGTTTTAGATATTTCTCAAATTGAGTATTAAATTCTTCGCTAAAATAGTACGAACTAATATCAGGGTGATAATGTTTATCTTTTTTTAATAAATTCCAAATATTTTTTTTATTTTTGCAAGACGACTTATAGACAGACTGATAATTTAGGTGTTGCATTAAGTAATTAGCTACATCACTACCAAATAAACATTTAGTTTTAAATATCAACCGTTCTTCAATATGTGAATTAAAGCTAGATTCTGCAGCCAACTCCTCTTCGCGTGACAATGGTCGATCGTTCATATGCTCTGATTCATAGTCTTTTTGTTCTAATTCTCGTAAGTAATCATTTATAAACCCACATATTTCAAGATAAAACTCATACCTTATCTTAAACAAACCATCTTTCCTTGCTTTGTTGCTAATTGAATACTGCAATCCAGCGTAACAAGCCATTATTCCAGTACAGAAAAGTGTACTTGCAAGAATAATAGTATTCACTTCACAACATCCATCACTCATAATTACTCATATGATAAATTTATTATCGTTAGACTAAGTTTAAAGCCTTCGCTACATAATGTCAATCGAATAATTCCCATACCTTGTTTTACATAAGAGAGTTGTGGGGTTTTTAGTTGTCAAGTGGCTAGAGCCAACTTGACAGTTAAATAATTTCTTATGACACGCTCTTTTGAATGATGGTTATGGAAAGTGTGGTGAAAATACAAGAGAAAAGCGTTGGGAATTAACTGAATTTTAAGGAATATTTTACTGTTTAATCAATATAAATTCTACGTCAGTTATTACTTAATCAGATTAGTTTATACAATTATCCAATTTGTTCATAACCATCACCTGTAAATATATAATATCCATATTCATCAGAAATATCGTAATTGTGAGATCCCAACAAATCACATTTTAATTTACATAAAGTTTTTCCTTCGCTAAATGGAATGTCTTTTTCAAAAAAATCAAACGATAATTTTCTATGTTGCAAAGGCTCTTCTCCCTTGTCCAGTTTCTTAGCCTTGGCAGATATACTTTCCTTAAAATCCTCTTCTTGAGGACTAGATAAATTCATCTTCCATTGAGGATCTATTACACCGTGAGTACCTCTATGAAAAGCGGTTTTTTGATTTAGATATTCATGACAATAACCACAAGCTAACCTTGAAACTCCAACATAGTCAAAAGATTTTAGAAGTGGAAAATGATCAACTACATTAGTATCAGCATGCACATCATCTTTATTATCCAAAATAATTACATCATCTATTTTATATCCTTGTTTTATAAAATAAGATGCTTTAAAACAGTCTTGCATAGGGCGAAACAACAATTCTCTAAATTCTGTTTTGTCTACTTTTAAACTACTTACTAACTCCATATACTCCTTTATTATATAAAAATCTTTATAATTGCTTGCTACTTTAAATAAAAGCTCCTTTTCTTTTTGAATAAAAGATAACTCTAATTCTTCTAAAGATTTTTCTTTTATCTTTTTATCAGAAATTTTATTCACATCTTTAAGAGATTTATTTTTTTGTTCAATCAAGTCAACAAAAGGTTTTTGCGATAAAGAGCTTAATTTCTTGTACAACGCAACAAAATCCTCTAACTTAGACAAGTTTTGAGGAAGATCTTTTTTTGTTTTTATATATTCTTGTTTGAACTCAATAAAAGAAACATTTTCATTAACCTCTTGATATATCTGATATAATTTTAGCCATTCATACCTACATTGGCTTGCTATAAAATCTATAAAATCAACATTCATTAACAAATAGAAGTTTAATAAATCATCAACCGAACCTGTTATTAAAAAATTCTTACCTAGCTTTATCTGACTTTTAATACGATCTTCAGCCTGTACGTTGTAAGATACAAAGAGTTTATCATGATTTTTATACACTGCAGTAACTGGTGCTTTCAAATGAAACAAACTAGCTAAAGCATCTAAGATTCTTTTGTCATATTCAAAATTTCTCCAATTATCTACTTTATCAAAAGCAGAATGCATAAAGTCTGGATCTAATTGAGCTTTCATTTTGTAATCTATTAAATATAAAAAATATTTTTTT
>CAITDW010000171.1 GCA_903891235.1 uncultured Candidatus Saccharibacteria bacterium | reverse complement strand
CTTTGGAATATAACAGACAAACCATCTAAATTATTAATTAAAAAAATACTAGATCTTGATCCTCATAAATACGGCTTCAAAGGAGAAGAGATAGATACTGAGGGTGAGGGTATTAATCTTATCAAGATTAATAATTCTAGCCTTATTAGTCAGGATGAATACAGTCTAGATCAAAATAGTTATCTACCAGAACATATAATGGATCGGTTTAATGCTATGAACATTCAGTTTCAAAATGACTTTCAGGATAGGCAGCTGCTAATTGGCTCAGGCTATAGATCTCCGGCATTCCAAATTATTACTCTACTTTTTATATTAGTTAAGTTCTATAAATTTGACATCAACGAAACTTTAAAAAGGGTGGCTCTACCAAAATATTCAGAGCATTGCTCGATTAAAAATACTGCGCTGGATATATTGAATATTGATGGCCTTCCAAATGATGAAAACCCAACAGAATTTGCAAAAACAGTCGAATTTAATTGGCTCATCAATAATGCTCGTAATTTTGGATTCAAGGAATCATATCCAAAAGACAACAATCTTGGCATAATGTGGGAGCCATGGCATTGGCGTTTTATCGATTAAAGTTTATTCTATTAATCGACAATTATTCTTCTAGTACTTTCGCTTAATCCAGTTATGAATGAATAATTAAAGAGGTCATTAGTTTGACAAATATTCATAACTGAATTTTGATGTTTTTTATCGTTTGAAATTACAGTTACTATATCACCAACTTTAGAATTAATGCCATGAAGATTAATCATCACATGATTCATGCAGACACGTCCAACCATACCCAAATATTCATTATTAAACTCAACTATACCTTTATTGCTTAAGTCTCTAGGAACCCCCTCATAATAGCCAAGAGGCAATACACCAATTGACATATCACTAGGTGCCTCATAGATTCCGTTATAACTTACTCGGTCACCTTTTTTAAGATTAATTTTCTTAACAATTGTACTTTTTAGTTCAAGAATTGGTTTTAATGAATCTAGGGTATTATGACTTTTATCTTTTTTAGATAGTGGATTTATGCCATAGAGACCGATCCCAAGCCTGATGGAATTGGCAAATTTACTTTTGACTTTAACTGATCCTGCAGTTTGAGCTATATGAATATATTTTGGATTGAATCCAGCTTGAATAATTTTTTCAACAATTTCATCGAATTGCTCGACTTGATTTTCTGAATATGAAGAATCTATGTCATTATCTGCATCAGCAAGATGAGTCATTATGCCTTCAAGTATCATCTTCGGATATTTTTTAAGCTCATTCAAATAATCATCTATTTCATCTGAATTTAGACCTAGTCTATTCATACCAGTATTTATCTCAATATGTACATTGACTCTCTTATTTAACTCTCCAAATCTTTTTAAGCTGTCTACATCTTGGACCACAAAAGAACATCTATTTGTATCGAGTAAGTAAAAATTATCTGGATTGATATAGCCAAGTACTAAAACTTTATGTCGAGTTAAATCGATAATCTTAGTTGCTTCAAAATACCCATCAACGGCTACAAGGTCACAATCGAAATCATTTAATATCTCACTACATTGTATTAATCCATGTCCATAGGCATTGGCTTTTAATACAGGAATGATGAAAAAATTATTATTCATTTCTTGAATATATTTAGCGTTGAATAATAGTCTTGAGCGACTAATTTCAATAATATTTAATGTTTTATAGACGTTAGAGGATTTGTTAGAAATTAAGTTTTTTATTCTTCTTTTTAACATAATAAAATTATACATCATTCATTACTATTTATGGCCGGTTAGTTTATGCAAAAAGACTTAATCAAAATATATTATATGAGTTATTATTCTATATATGGAAAAATATAATAGCTTCAAAGAGATTGACATTTATCTTGAACTTTTCAAAAAAACTCATATCGAAAAACCATATAAACTAGATCGAATGTATGAGTTAATGAAATTTTTGGGTAATCCAGAAAAAAAATTAAGAATTATACATGTTGCGGGGACATCTGGTAAAACATCTACCAGCTATTACATTGCTTCATTATTAAGTCTCTCTGGATACAAAACTGGACTTTCGGTTTCACCGCATATTGATAATATTAGTGAAAGATTACAAATAGATCTAAAAAATTTTAATCAAACAAGTTATTGTAAGATATTTAATGAGTTTAATGAGCTAATAAGCCAATTCAAGTCAAAAATTAATTATTACGAATTTTTAGTAGCAATGGCTTATTGGTACTTTGATAAGCAAAAAGTTGATTATGCAATCATTGAGGTTGGCGTTGGAGGCCTATTGGATGGTACTAATATTGCAGATAATACTAATAAGATTTGTGTTATTACGGATATTGGTATAGACCACACTAAATTATTAGGTAATACAATAGAAGAAATAACTAAACAAAAAGCTGGAATTATTAAGGCCCATAATCAGGTTTTTACTTATAGCAAAATTAGAACAATAGATAAAATTATAAAAGACATAGCTAATTCTCAACATGCTTCGGTAGATTTTATAAAGCCAAATCAAAAAAGTATCTTAAAATTAAATAATCTTCAGTCAAGAAACTTTGAGTTAGCAAAACATGTTACAAATTACATATTATCTAACGAAGGAAAAGCAGGTTTAGATGCGTCACAAATTAAACAAGCCAGTCAGATTACCATTCCAGGTAGGCTAGAAATAATAAAGATAAGGAATAAAGTTATAATTCTAGATGGTGCGCATAATTCTCAAAAAATTGAAGGCCTTGTTGCAACTATTGCAAAACTTTACCCTAGTAAGTCAAAAAAGGTACTTATTGCATTGTCTACAGAAATAAAATCAAAAAATATCGATATATTAAAATCAATAAACGACTTAACTCCTTTTTTAATTATAACGAATTTATCTACACTAAGTCTTGAAGAATTATCTGATAAATATTCAAAATATTTAGACATACTTAATTTTTCTGAAGTCTCATTTGTGTGTGATGCCAATAACGCACTAAAGTCTCTTTTAAACTCTGATGAAGATATTTTAATTATCACTGGATCTTTCTATTTGATCAAACAATTAAGAAAGAGTCTCATAAGGGCTTCGTGATAAAAATGGATAATGATTTGTATTGTCTACAGTATTAGCATTTTTAATTGTTCCATATGTTTTACTCACATTAAATTGTTTATGCTTGACATAATAGGTTTTTTCTGTTAATATAAAAAATTATATATAAGTCCCTATTAAAATTTTTTAAACATACATTATGGAACTATCGAAATTACATAGATCTTCATCATCTTTTTCATTTACTGAGAGTGGCCTAGAAGTAATAAAAAATTCATCTAATATCAATGATATTGTAGATAAATTT
>CAITDW010000170.1 GCA_903891235.1 uncultured Candidatus Saccharibacteria bacterium | reverse complement strand
ATACTTGATTCATCTATGGTGCTCGATGATATAGAAACCATATTTCGAATAAAAGGCCATGACGCTACTTTAAAATTCACAACCAAGGTTGCCGAAATGTTTCCTGAAAGAATCATTTATTCAGCTGACAAAATCATATCTACCCTGAACAGAGTCGACGCGCTAGAACTCATTGAACAAGCTACTCAAAAAGTTGTGAATCATGATTCCAAGAGAATTAATATAACTCGAATTGCACTTAACGAAGATAAGCGCAAAAACTTTACGAGTGAACAGCTTAGGTCTCTCATAAAGAAAACTATAAAATCACCATACGTTTATTCTAAATCAGATTTTGAGGACAAAACAGATTGCTTACTACTAAAAGAGGCAGGTTTTATTGATGATCAAGATATAAAAGAAAACATACTTGGAATTATAAAGAATGGCACTTTTATTCCGAATGATTTTTGGGATTCGTTATCTCAATATGAAGTTTTTACCGATATCTCATCAAGGCAAGAAGTTATCTCTAATATTCTAGAGAGTTTTATAGAAGGCTATACCTCTATTGAATATATTGAGGGTATTTCATTTCTTGATTCATCAGAGAAAAAAGAAATGGCATTAAAAGTAATAAATCATAATCCAAGTAGACTCTTCAATAATATAGAGAAGTTAAAAGAAACACTTAGTGAAGAAGAAATAGTTAGAATTTTTCAAGAAAACAAAGATATAATAGGTGGTCCACATAATTCTGTTCTATTCGTCAAAGGGATTTCTGATGAGACAATCCCAAGAAATGAAAAAAAAGAAATTATTAAAAATGCCCTTGATTCAGATCCTACTGTTTTTTTTGATAATGATCCAGAACTTTTAAGTCAAATTCTAGGAGATGATCTAGAGAATTATATAAGGCTTTATTTAACTAGAGGAGATTTTTATTCATCGATTTTAGCGGTTGCAAAAATGGATCAGTGGCTGCCATATTTAGATTGTGATGAGATTTCTAAAAAAGAAATTATCGAGAAGATAATTTTAGGTAGTCAAAGTATGAATTTTGTTATTTCTAGTGAACAAGCCAAAGATGACCCTTTTGGGCTAGCACAAGGAGGCCATTTTGAATTAATAGAAGGCATATTTACCCAGGAAGAATTACTTGCAATTGCCAATAAGAACTTAAGTCATTCAGACTTTTTATCAGATTACGTAACTGATTCGATGGAGAAGATTTATGGAAAAGAACAGCTTACAACTTGGGCATTAGCAAAGTTAAAAGATAACCCAAAAGTAAGCTTATCTATTATAAAGGGTAATTCAAACTTTTCTCATGAACAGATAACAACCCTAATTAATACAATCTATGAAAATAATCCTTTAATTTTATTAGATTTTTCTAACAAAGAGAGAGATTTCATAAAACAATACATATCTGATGAGAATTTTTATGAGCTTTTAAGTAAGTCAATAATAGAATCTCCACTATCTAGTATAGATATTATTAGAAACTCTTTTAAGTCTGGAATTATTGATAGTAGAGGCCTGCAGGAATGTTACGCTCAAATATCTGAAGTTAATCCTGCCGCCATGTTGTTATATCTAGATAATGCTTTTTTCTTTGAAGACATTGAAAGGCCCAATACTGATGAAAAAGCTATCTTAGAAAAAATGCAAAACTCAAAAGAGATAGCATTCGCAGATAAATGGTTCAAATTATTTTTCGATAAAGTTAACAGAGGCAGTAAATCCAATAAAACTCTCTGGAAAAGACAAGCCCATATTGCCTATGAAAATATAAATATAATTAAAAAAGCTAATCCAAATCTTCTAGATCGAGTAAACTTACTGTCAAATGATCCAGCTGAACAATTTGATCTTTTATCTAAGTTAACATTTATTTGTAAGTACAGTGATCCAACTTTAATTAGCCAAGCTGAAATTGCTAAAACTCAACCTGAAATAGATAGTATAATCATGAAATCGATTAGCAACATTCTTGAAACAGATATTAATCCGGACAACCTAGTATTAGCTAAGGCCCTAGAGCCATATGCAACTTATTTAAGACAATATCTCAAATCTCCCAAGCATGTTGCTGTTATGAAATTAATAGCGCTTTCAGATAATCCTGATAAATTTAGAGATTTTAGGCTTATTCCTGAAGATGATCAATCCCTAGCCCAAGCTCAAGAACAAGGACTTTTACCTCGAAATCTTACTAGCGTACAGCATAAAGAATGGCACCAGGATATATCAATAAATAATTCGGAAGTCTTACATAGCAATGCAAGAAATGTTGCTTCGTTTATCAGTCAAATCATAACAACCGCAGTTCCAGTAATGGGCATAGAGGAATCACTGATCACCACATCCAATAATCAACTTGACATAGATATTAGAAATCTTGGCCAAGATTTGGGAAGGATGAGAGCAGAGTCTAAATTAGAGACTGAAATAAGCCCAGAAAGAAAATCTGAAATTCAAATGACAATCAGTGCAATCGAGGAGCAGCTTGAAACCAGACAATTACTTAGAAGCTTAAGGCAGCTAAACGGTCTAGAGCCTCAAGAAATTATTCAAAGAAGTATTATTGGCAATAATGGTCAAAAAACTCAATCGATCGAAAAATTAATTAAAAGAGCTAATGATTTACTTACAAAAAGAAAAAGTCCAGAAAAAGCTCTTTTAGCTCTTGAAAATATTCAACAAGTCATTGATGATTATTCAGAAGAAAATGATGAGATTAAAGATTTAGTTGCTGAGGAAACTATAGATCTAGAGACTACCCTAGAGATAGGTGTTAAACCAGTGGGCACCTGCCAGCACTATGTAACCGGTGAATTGAATGAATCGCTAATAGGTTATACGGATCCGAATACAAAAATCATTACAGTTAGCTCTGGAGATGTAATTATTGCAAGGACAATATTTAGATTATTAGAAAATGATCAAGGTGATCCCGCTTTTCATATTGAAACAATCTATTCCTCAACAGCAAACCCAATAATTTCAGATCTTATTTATTCCTTAGGTATTGAAAAAGCTAAGAGAATGGGTGGTATTCCAGTTTACGTATCAACAAAATCACAAAATGCTGAAGGAAATAATCAAGAGCCAGAAGCATCGGCTGATATCATCTTGAACAGGACTAACGATAGATTAAGATCTAGATCAATTAGGGCAGAATCAGTATATGTAGATTCAATTAGCGGACCAGCATATGGCAATTATTCGATGAGTAATTTATTAAGATTAAGTCAAAAATAAAGTATTATGGTGGGCAAGGTGGGACTCGAACCCACAAGGTCGTAAAACCAGCGGATTTTAAGTCCACCGCGTATACCAATTCCGCCACTTGCCCATAAATAAACATTGTAAAAATTTAATGTACTGGAGGCGCCTACCGGAATTGAACCGGTGTAAAAGGTTTTGCAGACCTCTGCGTAACCACTCCGCCAAGGCGCCCTGAGATGGTTACTTAGTCAATTGGTGGCGCCTCCCAGACTCGAACTGGGGACACAAGGCTCTTCAGGCCTCTGCTCTACCAACTGAGCTAAAGCGCCAATGACTTCGTATATTCTATAAGAAAATGACTTTCTTCTCAAGGATATATTGT
>CAITDW010000169.1 GCA_903891235.1 uncultured Candidatus Saccharibacteria bacterium | reverse complement strand
TACAATACAAGAAAAATAATAAAGCCATTTGAATTAGATATTTGGATTCCTGAATTTAGGCTTGCGTTTGAATATGACGGGGTATCCGTGGCAATATTTAACAATTAAAATTAAAGAGAAATAATTATGTATCAATATAAAATACAATCAATGCAACTGCATTCAGAAGGGTATGCCTCTGTTAAAGTTTCTCTGGACTTAAAAGATAAACATATAATAGTCTTAAAATTCATGAATGGATTTATTGAAGATCTTATTGATGGAGCTCCATCAGAAGAAGAAATTAAAAATATATTAGAAAAATTATTAACAGATGATGATAATCTATATTTAATTAGATTAACTAGAATAGCGCTCGGTAATGATTTAATAAAAAAACAGTTAAAAGCTAGACAAAATGGTATATTCGGCATTGATTCCACAAAGTGGAAAAAAATAGTTGGCAAAGTAGAGGAAGAAGAATTAGACCTTATTTTAACAGAAGGTTTATCTGAATGAACCATCCCAATTGATAACCGTATTAGTTTTGGCTAGTTAGAGTAATAATGCCCTTTACATGATAGAATAATAATCGTTTTTTCAGTTTCTAACACTTTGTATACCAAACGATGTTTATCGTTAATTCTACGAGACCACGTTCCAGATAACTCATGTTTTAAAGCTTCTGGTTTACCGAGTCCATCATAAGGAGTTGTTCGTATATTTCTGATTAAAGTAATAATTTTATTTTGTATTTTTATATCTTTTTTTTGCCAATATCTAAATTCATTTTCAGCCTCTTTGGTAAAAGATATTTCCATCAAAAACCCTCTATGGTAACCAAAGAAGTCAAAAAAGATTTTTTATCTTTTTTAAATAAATTCAGATCCTCAATTAATCGTTCTGTGATATCCTCTGAAGGCTCTCCACAATCATAATTCATCCACCATTCGTCTTCCATTTCAACAAGATATTTATTGTCATTTTCACTTAAAATGATTTCTGTTTTTACGTCGACAGCTTTATTATCTTGAGCTATTACAGAATATTCTATTATTCTGTCTGTGCTAATATATGCTTTTTTCCACGCACTATCTTCATGACTTAAATTAAGTAAATAAGAGGCAGAGTGTTCGCCATATTTCAAATGAGTTTTATATACGATATTCTTGGTATATTGATCATAAATATCAAAATCCATTTCTGGTGGTAGAGGAATAGCATTATTATTAAATACTTTGAACTCATGATATACTGAAAGGGTTACTGGGCCATAAGGCCAAGCCATCATTTCTTCGCTAAAAAGCAATTTATTTGATACACCAAGGCTAAGTTTTTGAGCAAAGTATAAGAGTTTTTGCAGTTTTAGATGGGTAATTGAATCACCATCTTCCCTTTTGATAAGAATCAAAAAATAATTTGCTATATCAATTGCCGATAATTTTGTCATACTTTCAATTCCTCATTAGTTTCTAGTTTATATCAAAATTTTTAGAAACAACAAGGAAATCTGCAAATATCCACAATTTTTGTTAATAATTATGTGGACGATTATCTGCTAGCTTAATGGATCTAAGAGATTACTTATACGCCTAAAAAACAGGCATATTTTTGGTATTAAATTTAATTTTCATTGATTTCTATTTTTATGTTATACTAGGAGTTAGTAAT
>CAITDW010000168.1 GCA_903891235.1 uncultured Candidatus Saccharibacteria bacterium | reverse complement strand
TCAAACAGGTCAGGCACGTCGTAGAGCTTGGGAATTCTTATGTACAGACAATCAACCGTTAAGACTTGATGCTGCTGAAATAGACTTTGAAGTTGGAGATTTAGAAGGCGGTGGTCCTGCCCCTACTCAGTATCGGAAATAGAATGAACGAGCAGTTACCAACAAAGTTATTAGAAGATAAAATAGATAACTTAACCAAAGAACTGCTAAAGCAAGAACAAGCTGATTGTCCTGTAGTTCATCACTTTGGTCCTGGTCTTTACATTAGAGAAGTAACTTATGGTCCTGGTACTTTAGTTGTAGGTCATTTCCATAAGCAACCTCATTTATGTGTAATGTTAACAGGTAAAATGTTATTTGTTAATCCTGACGGAAACAAGGTTGAAATAAGTGCTCCTAAGTCATTTATAGCATCCGCAGGTCGTAAAGTAGCTTATGTATTAGAAGAAATGACTTTTCAAAACATATATGCTACAGAAGAAACAGATGTTGCTAAATTAGAAAAGATGTTGTTTGAAGAGAATGAATTTCTTGAAGAACATCTTAAAGAACAAAATAAAATATTAACTTATGACCATTCAATAGATGTTGAAGACTTTGAAAAAGCAATGGCAGAGTATAAGTTAGATTTAAATCTTGTTCGACAAATATCAGAATACGAAGGAGACCAAATACCTTTTCCACAAGGAAGCTACAAAGCAATAGTGTCTGATTCCAAAATTGAAGGTAAAGGTTTGTTTGCTACAGGAAATATTCAAGAAGGTGAAGTTATTGCCCCTGCTCGAATAAATGAAAAAAGAACTCCTGCTGGTAGATATACAAACCATTCCAAGAATGCAAATGCAGTTTTTGTTTTACGAGATAATGAAGATATTGACTTGGTAGCCTCTAAACCAATATCAGGAATGCGTGGAGGCTTATTAGGTGAAGAAATTACCATTGATTATAGACAGGCTCTGAGCCTTTATAAGGAAACAACATTATGTCAGCTTCAGTTGCAGCCTCAGTAGTAGGCTTAACAGTAGGTGTAAACGCCCTCACAGGGAATCCATTAGGTTTAGGTGGTAGCAGTGGAGGTGGAAGTAGCGGAGGTGGTCAAGGTCAATATGACCCCTATGGTCAATACCGTGGTCAAGCTGCTACACAATTAAATACTTTGATGAATAACCCATCAATGGCTATGTCACAGCCTGGTTATCAACAACAATTACAACAAGGCATGAGAACAACTCAGCGTGGTGCTGCTGCCACTGGTATGCTTCAATCAGGTGCTGAGCAAAATGCTTTACAAAACGTAGGGCAAAATACTTTTAGTTCTTATTACAATTCACAACTTGCTAATTTAATGCAACTATCTGGTGCTTCTCAGTCTCCTGCTGCTGCAGGTATGGCACAACAACAAGCTGCTACATTAGCACAGAATCGTCAATTTCAAGGTGCAGGTACGTTAATGAGTGGTATGAGTACTCTTGGTGGTTTATTTGGTGGTACAAATACAAATCCAGGAATGATGGGAAATCAACAAACACCTAATTGGTCTGACCCCTACGCTAGTATGCCATCTTATACAAATCAAGGTAATACTGGCGGCAACTATGGTAGTGGCACAGGTGGGTTTGAATAAGGAATAATTATGGCAGACTATTTAGACGTTGGGAAGATTGTTAGCGAAGGCTATAAAGCAGGTACTGGAATATCTGAAGACATTGCTTCTAAAGATGTTCTTAAACAAATGTATGCAGGACAAACACCTGAGGATATAAAAGACCCTATTAAACAAGTAGCTACTTTAAACCAAGCTGCTGGAATGCTTAATAGTAAAGGTTTATCTTCTGCTGCTTATAAACTACAAAAGCAAGCTGGAGATTTATCTACAGATGTAAATAAACAACAACTTGATACTTTAAAAGTTAAAGTAGGTGAATTAGAATACGCTGGTCAATTATTACAAAGTGCTTCTTCTCCTGAAGATTTACAAAACGTAATTAATCAAACTGTTAAAGACCCTGCTGCTCGTATGTCTGTAGAATCTATTATGAGAAATCCTAATTTAGATTTTAAAACTCAAAAAGCAGAACTTATTAAAATGACTGAGACTGCTGACCAGCATTTAAAAGCACAACAAATTGCTGCCACTATTGATAAAACAATACAAGACCAAAAAAATAAAGAAAAAGATGATATTAGAGCTGACCAGCGTTTAGCATTTGACCAAATTAAAGTTGCTGTTGATACGGGGCTTATTGAAGACACTCCAGCAGCTCGTGCTAAATTA
>CAITDW010000167.1 GCA_903891235.1 uncultured Candidatus Saccharibacteria bacterium | reverse complement strand
TTTATTGTTGTTTCGCAACTCAATAGTACCGAATTTTAACGATGACGCTAATACTTCTTGCTCATCTTGAATTTACAGCAGTATACGGACTTAACCAAGAAAATGTAGATTTGCCAATCCTTTTTGCTAATAATTGTATTAAATCTCCTGTAGAGAGAGCATCACCATCAGTGATTAAAAAAATTTCATTACTGTCTTGAGATGCTCCACACAGATCCGAATAGAACTTACCAAATTTTTTCTGAAAATAAGATTGCGCTTATTTTTTAGCAATGCGAGTGGCAGTAAGATAGGTAATCCTTTATCCGTCATTCCGCAGTAATTTTTTGAATTAAATTTAGTAATGTCTCAGTAAAGGGGGATATCAAGCGCTCTTTCTTGTAGATTTCCTGATTGAATAAAAACCAACTGGATATGATTTTTATTAGCCCAGTTTTACAACAGTATACTGATATATTCAGGACCAATATCACAGCGCATCTACTTTGCCACGCCACTCAATAATTTATTCAAGAGCCCGTACAACCCGTGCTGCCGGCAAAGATAAATCAACCTCGATGGCAAGACCTTCACGGTTGAAATCATCAAGCACATTGAATAAACGATAGTTACGACCATCTTCTAACTGGCCATGCATAAAATCCATTGACCAGCAAGATAGTATTTGGCTGTCTGTAAATTTTGATTTTTTCATGCAGAATCTCCTGTGCATAAATTACGAGAAAATTCTACTTTTGACATCAGTTATTTTTCGGGGGCATTACCTAACGACGCAGTACGAATCATCGTTATAAAGAGGGCCATCAAATCAGAAAAAAACCATAAAAAGAACATCAATATCACAAAAATTAGATTTAACAATATATAAAACTGTGGAGCAAACCCAATGAATAGAACACAATAGGATATTTTAATGAAAATTAATAACGTAAAAATATTACAGTGCTGCTTTACAAAGTAAAATGCAAATAAAAATCCAAATAAAATCCCTAAAAAAGCCATACATACCATCGGCAATCCAGCATACAGCAAAAATGGAAATAACTCTGTACCCACATTAAACCGAGCGACCAATATTGGTGTGTAAGGATAAGCATCAAAATTTTCTCTACTAAACGGCGAAAACTGACTCAATAGTAAATCCGGATTGTTAAATTGTTCAGTAACAATAGTTGCAAAATTAAAAATAGGCGTTGTGACATATAAAATAATTTGCTGGAAAAGGATAGGTAGATTAACAAATAGCTCGGTTAAAGGAAATTGACCTTCCTTTATCAAAGCACCAGAGGATGCAACCATTAAGGCATGCCCGCTTCTAAAATGGCCAACAAGCGCAAAAACAAAAATACAAAAAAATGCGATAGCAAAAAAAAGAAAGTAATTTGACTTTTTCAAACGACTTTTGGAAGAAACGTTATTTGTTAAAAATATACACAAAAAAAACCCATAACAAGACATAAGCAATCTATTTCTATCAACAATAAGAATAGGAAAAAGGAGCGCATAACTAATGAAAAGCACTTTTAGAGCTTTAGAACGAAGCATAGTAAAAGCCACTGGAATTAATATAAAACAAAGATCGGTGATATGTCTTATAAATCGACCTGGACCATGAAATTCCGCGTAACTCGATGGATTAAGTAGTTTCAAGCCATTCACGTAAATATCAAGAGGGGAGAAAGTAATCACCAATATACATAATAATAAAATTACAACTTTATGCAAAAATGGTCGATACATGCTGGAATAAGCATCAATCAAATTTGTATAAGGAGGGTAGAGTAGTATACTCAATAAAATGGGAACAGTAACTATTACATAAAAAATAAAAACACCAAAGTAGTATTGCTCAGGGATATTAAAAAAGAGAATTAATAGTGCTAAGGCAACATAAATGGGTAGTAAAAAATAAAACCCTATGGAATTGATCAACCTAGACAATTTTGAAATCTACCAATACATTTAAAAAAGAAATAATAAGATAAATTTAACATACACAGCACATAGTCTGTCTTCAGAAAAGAGATTTTGGCTTTTGAAAGATATTTAACAGGACGCAAATAATGACGCAATAATTGATGCTCCATGTATCGCTCAATTGTTGTCAAAAAAGAATGCATGTTTTCAATTCTTTTTTGTTTGTTTGATGTTTTAGAAGTATTTGTTGGCGTGG